>NZ_MECT01000332.1:0-27454 GCF_001722145.1 Shigella sp. FC1544 | reverse complement strand
TTTCTGGTGCGTACCGGGCTGAGAGGCGGTGTAAGTGAACTGTAGTTGCCATGTTTTACGGCAATGAGAGCAGAGATAGCGCTGATGTCCGGCAGTGCTTTTGCCGTTACGCACCACGCCTTCAGTAGCGGAGCAGGAAGGACATCTGATGGAAATGGAAGCCACGCAAGCACCTTAAAATCACCATCATACACTAAATCAGTAAGTTGGCAGCATTACCAATTAACGGAGGGTATCAGTACATTGAAATGAATGGTACCGCAGAATACTCAGTATTAAATGACGGTTATCAAATTGTTCAAATGGGTGGCGCGGCAAACCAGACTACCCTCAATAATGGTGTGCTACAGGTTTATGGCGCAGCGAATGATCCCATGATTAAAGGCGGGCGCTTAATCGTTGAAAAAGATGGGATTACCGTCCTTGCCGCTATCGAAAAGGGAGGATTACTGGAGGTTAAAGAGGGGGGATTAGCGATTGCGGTAGATCAGAAAGCAGGCGGTGCTATTAAAGCAAGCACGCGGGTCATGGAGGCATTCGGAACAAACCGTCTCGGTCAGTTCGAAATCAAGAATGGTATTGCTAACAATATGCTGTTGGAAAACGGCGGAAGTTTGCGAGTTGAAGAAAATGACTTCGCTTATAATACTACTGTAGATAGTGGCGGCTTACTGGAGGTTATGGATGGCGGGACTGCAACTGGCGTTGATAAAAAAGCAGGCGGAAAATTAATTGTCTCAACGAATGCGCTGGAAGTGAGTGGTACAAACAGTAAAGGCCAATTTAGTATAAAAGATGGTGTGTCAAAAAATTATGAACTGGATGATGGTTCCGGGCTCATTGTTATGGAGGACACGCAGGCCATTGATACTATCCTTGATGAGCATGTCACTATGCAATCGCTGGGAAAGGATACTGGTACGAAAGTGCAGGCAAATGCGGTATATGATCTCGGTCGATCAGACCAGAATGGAAGTATCACGTATTCCTCTAAAGCCATCTCTGAAAATATGGTTATCAACAATGGCCGCGCTAATGTCTGGGCTGGCACAATGGTTAACGTGTCAGTCAGAGGGAATGATGGCATTCTTGAGGTCATGAAGCCGCAAATAAATTATGCACCCGCTATGTTGGTGGGTAAGGTAGTGGTTTCTGAGGGCGCTTCTTTTAGAACGCATGGTGCCGTGGATACCAGCAAAGCGGACGTTTCGCTCGAAAATAGCGTATGGGCCATCATTGCCGATATCACTACGACGAACCAAAACACCCTCCTCAACTTAGCCAACCTTGCGATGTCTGACGCAAATGTGATTATGATGGATGAGCCAGTGACTCGTTCATCAGTGACGGCAAGTGCGGAAAATTTCATTACGTTGACCACCAATACCCTGTCGGGAAACGGCAATTTTTATATGCGTACCGATATGGCTAATCATCAGAGCGATCAGCTCAACGTCACCGGTCAGGCAACAGGTGATTTCAAAATATTCGTGACGGACACCGGTGCCAGCCCGGCAGCAGGAGATAGCCTTACACTGGTAACAACGGGCGGCGGTGATGCTGCATTTACGTTGGGCAATGCCGGAGGCGTTGTTGATATCGGTACGTATGAATATACCTTGCTGGATAATGGCAACCATAGCTGGAGTTTGGCAGAGAATCGCGCGCAAATTACCCCTTCAACCACTGATGTGCTGAATATGGCGGCCGCACAACCGCTGGTATTTGATGCAGAACTGGACACCGTGCGTGAGCGTCTTGGTAGCGTAAAAAGCGTTAGTTACGATACGGCGATGTGGAGTTCGGCAATTAACACCCGCAACAACGTGACCACTGATGCGGGAGCTGGTTTTGAGCAAACATTGACGGGCCTGACGCTCGGTATCGATAGCCGTTTCTCCCGTGAAGAAAGCAGTACAATTCGCGGCTTGTTCTTTGGTTACTCTCATTCTGATATTGGTTTTGATCGCGGCGGAAAAGGTAATATCGATAGCTATACCCTGGGGGCTTATGCCGGTTGGGAGCATCAGAACGGTGCCTATGTTGATGGGGTGGTGAAAGTTGACCGTTTTGCCAACACCATCCATGGCAAGATGAGTAATGGGGCAACAGCGTTTGGCGATTACAATAGTAACGGCGCGGGTGCTCATGTTGAGAGCGGGTTCCGTTGGGTTGACGGATTGTGGAGTGTTAGACCCTATCTGGCCTTTACCGGCTTTACCACAGATGGTCAGGACTACACGTTATCAAACGGCATGCGCGCTGATGTGGGAAATACCCGGATATTACGCGCTGAAGCGGGAACGGCGGTAAGCTATCACATGGACCTGCAAAATGGTACGACGCTGGAACCCTGGCTGAAAGCCGCCGTACGTCAGGAATACGCCGATTCTAACCATGTGAAAGTTAATGACGATGGCAAATTTAATAATGATGTGGCTGGAACCCCTGGCGTTTATCAGGCTGGGATAAGGTCATCGTTTACCCCGACGTTAAGCGGTCATTTGTCAGTCAGCTATGGCAATGGCGCAGGGGTAGAATCGCCGTGGAATACTCAGGCGGGAGTGGTCTGGACGTTCTGATAACAGAAAATAAACAGGCTGTGATGTGTCACGGTCTGTTTATCAAATTAATTGCAGATATAAAAAAACCAACCGTAAAGGTTGGTTTTTTCTTGGGATTTTTGGTCGGCACGAGAGGATTTGAACCTCCGACCCCCGACACCCCATGACGGTGCGCTACCAGGCTGCGCTACGTGCCGACTCGTGGCTGCTAATACTACCGTTTTCCACACCGATTGCAAGTAAGATATTTCGCTAACTGATTTATAATTAATCAGTTAGCGATAAAACGCTTCTCGTCTGTCAGCACTTGCAATAACAAACTTAACTGTGGTTTTTCATCTTTTACTCTTTCACCACGTAAGTTGTAAGTGCGGTATTTACCGTTATTGTTCAGCACCAGCGTCTTTTTCGGGGTGGTAATTGCCAGCGTATCGTTATCCGCTGCAGTGACCCAGTAATGACGGCGTTGAGGGTTGAACAAATCCTGACCTTGCGAATATTCGCTGGCAGGTGTGCTGACATGTAGCAGGCGTTGCATCAGCGTCGTCATCAGATCGGTATGATCAGTCAGCGCATTAATACGCTGCGCCGGCGTGCCTGGCCAGTGAATCACTAATGGCACCTGCAGATGACCGTGGGACCAGTCAAAGGTTTCTTCGTCTTCGCTCAGCGGAATACCCCGACCGGCAGTGATAATCACAACCGTATTGTCCAGTTTGCCAGAATCAAGCAGTGCATTGAGCACGCGGTTGATCTGGTCATCGACATTGCCTGCCGCCCGGCTATATTTCCGTGCAAATGCCTGCTGATTGCTGTCGTCAATGTTAGTGCCATTGAAAGAGACCCACGAGAACCAGCGGTTATCTTCTTGTGCGTAGCGGCCCAGCCAGTTGATCCACTGCGTGGCGGTCTGCTCGTCGGATTGGGTGCGTACGCTCGGCATCGAGAAATCTGACAACAATGCCTGGCGATACAGCGGACTGGTAAAGCCATCTGACGAGAATAATCCCAGCTGATAGCCTTGCTGATTAAGCGCAGTAATTAACGCCGCAGGGGTACGGGTCGACAGAATGCCGTCCATATAGCTCGGCGAGATGCCATAGAACAGGCCAAAGATGCCGTTGTCTGTAGTGTTGCCGGAGCTCATATGGCGCGTGAACGAAATATTTTGCTCAGCAAAACCTGCCAGCGCAGGCATCTGCTTCTCGAAGCGTGAGTAGTTCAGGCCATCGACAGTAATCAACAGCACATTCTGCCCGGTGCCCATATCGCGATAGCGCAGTTCGCTTAACGGATACTGTACGGAAACGGCGTCTGGATTACCTTGCTCAATAAGACGGCGTTGATACTCCTGCGCATCAAGCAGGCCATGCTTCTCAAGGAAACGTCGCGCCGTCATCGGGTACGAAAGCGGCAGGTTAGCGCGCTGCATGGTGATCGGGCGATAGAAGTTGGCATCGGCCCAGATATACACCACATGCGAGGCGATAAAGGCGATAAATAAGAATGCGGCCAGCGGGCGCGCGAAGCGTCGACGACGCGTCAGGCTGCGCAGCTTTTGCCAGCTCCACGTCGCAAACACCAGTTCAAGCAATAAAATAACCGGCACGCTGATGAACATCAGCTGCCAGTCGCGCGCATCTCATTTTCGTCTGGGTTGATAACCAACTGCCAGACGATGGGATTAAGATGGAGATGGAAACGAGTAAAGACTTCGCTATCGATCAGTAATAGCGTCATTCCCGCCGTTGCCAGAATGACGGACAAAAACCTCATCAGCCTCTGGGAGCCAACGATAAAGGTCAGCGGGAAGAGGATCAGCAAGTAGGTGGCGAACACCAGGAAGCTGAAATGGCCGATAATGCTTACGTAGGAATAAATGCGACCAGCAAGCGTTGTCGGCCAGTCGGCGATAAACAGGTAACGGCTGCCAATGACGAGCGAAAGCAGAATATTGAACAGTGCAAACCAGTGCCCCCAACTGACCATCTGGGAGACTTTTTCACGGTAGCGCTGACGATGAGTTACCATAACCTGTTATCTGTTTCCCTTAGTGCGCTTTGTCTTCGTTGATAGAGGACTGTAAGGCGCGGGCAAAAGAGTTGGCAATTGCCAGGCGTTGGGCCGGGGCAATGCTGGTGTTGATAAGGTTAGTGACCATGTTGCCTAACACCATCAGGGAAAGGTCGGTCGGAGCCTTATGTTTTTCCAGTACGTTGAGCAGCTCTGCGAGCAATTGTTCAACCTGTTCATCACTGTAGCGGGAAATTTGTGGCATAAATCGAAATCAGTTAGTTGATGAAAGGGCAACATATTACCGTAGCAACGGTTTTTTTTCTGCTTTTTTATGCGTTAAATCATTCTCGTTACGCTGCCTTCTGTAAAATGACCGCCATCTTTTATTGCGTCGCTTAACCGGCGGTGGTTGAATACCGCCCGGTCTTAAAGGAGAGTTTATCATGAGTCTGGATATCAACCAGATTGCTCTGCACCAGCTTATCAAGCGTGATGAGCAGAACCTTGAGCTGGTGTTGCGCGATTCATTGCTGGAACCGACAGAAACCGTCGTTGAGATGGTGGCAGAACTGCATCGGGTCTATAGCGCCAAAAATAAAGCTTACGGCTTGTTTAGCGAAGAGAGTGAACTGGCGCAGACGCTGCGCTTACAGCGTCAGGGCGAAGAGGACTTTCTGGCATTTAGCCGCGCGGCAACCGGGCGCCTGCGTGACGAATTAGCGAAATATCCTTTTGCTGACGGTGGATTCGTGCTGTTTTGCCACTACCGTTATCTGGCGGTGGAGTATCTGCTGGTGGCAGTTCTGAGCAACCTGAGCAGTATGCGCGTTAACGAAAATCTCGACATCAACCCAACCCATTATCTTGATATCAATCATGCGGATATTGTTGCGCGTATCGATTTAACCGAATGGGAAACCAATCCAGAGTCCACCCGCTATCTCACTTTCCTGAAAGGGCGAGTAGGGCGCAAAGTGGCGGATTTCTTTATGGATTTCCTCGGGGCCAGCGAAGGATTGAACGCGAAAGCGCAAAACCGTGGGCTGTTGCAAGCGGTTGATGATTTCACTGCCGAAGCACAACTGGATAAAGCAGAGCGACAGAACGTGCGCCAGCAGGTTTATAGCTACTGTAATGAGCAGCTGCAGGCAGGCGAAGAGATCGAACTGGAATCGCTGTCGAAAGAGCTGGCAGGCGTAAGCGAAGTGAGCTTCACGAAGTTTGCGGCTGAAAAAGGCTACGAACTGGAAGAGAGCTTCCCGGCAGACCGTAGCACACTGCGTCAGTTGACGAAGTTTGCCGGTAGCGGCGGTGGCTTGACTATTAACTTTGATGCGATGCTGTTAGGTGAACGCATCTTCTGGGATCCAGCAACCGATACCTTGACCATTAAAGGCACGCCGCCGAATTTGCGCGACCAATTGCAGCGCCGGACGTCTGGCGGCAATTAATCGGTTTTGTGTTCTGAATGCCAGATGCGGCGTGAACGCCTTATCTGGCCTGCAAAAAATAGCAATACCGTAATCAGGCATAATCTGCAGATACAAAAAACCCCGCCGAAGCGGGGTTTTTTACAACTTATTCAGCAATTAAGCGCGAACGAAGTCGATGTGCTGCAGCTTCGGTTTGTACGGGTGACGCTGTACGTCCTGAGCTTTAACTTTGATTTCTTTACCGTCAACAACGATGGTCAGAACTTCGCTGTAGAATTCAGCTTTAGCTTGCATGTTCATGACTTTGTCGTGATCCAGCTCGATAGCCAGCGGTGCTGCTTTGCCACCGTAGATGATTGCCGGGAACTTGTTAGCGGCACGCAGGCGGCGGCTCGCACCCTTACCCTGCTCTTTACGTACTTCTGCGTTGATAGTAAACATTTCTTTCTCTCTTAAATTAATCCTGCTACAGGCGACCCAGCAACAGGTAAGTGATCTGCTTTGCGTATGCAAAAGCGGGCGAGATTCTATACTCAATCGCCTTATACATCAATCAAAACTACCATTAACCGCGTAATTCGTGCGCCCGACGAAAACGACCTTCGTAATCGAACACTTTTTCACGCACCTGCCAGTACTGACCTTTCATGCGGGCGACGACAAAATCCGGATGTCGCAGTAAGGCTTGCTGGGCGAGGATATCGGCGGCGGTGATCCAGCGCAGAGGGATGCCCGGTGTGCGCGTATGCGGGCGGATAAAAAGCTGCTCGAAGGCAGTTCGCTGGGCGGGCGTTTGCAGACGGAAACGCTCACTCACATCCGCGCCGTCTTCATCGTAATAGGTGATTTTCAACCATTCGCCTTTCTCGTCGTGCCCATGCTGTAAAGACATGCCGCTACAGCGTAATACCAGCGCGTCTTTCAGTCGTAGCGCCGCTTTTAACATATCATCCGGATCAACCAGTACCGTGTCACATTCGCGGCAGCGGCGGGCGGCAATATCGTTTTCCGCGTTACATTGCGGGCAATTTTTAAAATGGAAACGGAAGTCACACTGTTCGCGATGGCCGTCGTCATCTTCAAACCATCCCTGACAGCGACGACCAAAGTGTTCAATCAATGTCCCGTCGGCGGTCGTTTTCCCCCAAAAGGTGTTGGCAAAACCGCAGGCAGGGCAGAAAACCTGTACCGGGACGTTGTCACTTTTGCCTTTCGGTGTACCAACTTCCGGCGCGTAGAGGTCGTGAGGATTACCCGCATAATCAAGAATTAAGCAATCAGTCTTGCCAGGAGCGAGACGCAGACCGCGCCCGACAATTTGTTGGTAAAGACTCACTGATTCGGTAGGACGCAGAATGGCGATAAGATCGACGTGCGGGGCGTCAAATCCGGTGGTCAGTACCGCGACGTTGACCAGATAGCGAAAACGCTGGGCTTTAAAATCTTCAATTAACACATCGCGCTCAGCGCCGGGGGTGTCGCCAGTAATCAGTGCTGCATCTTCGGCAGGCAGTAATCCCACAATCTCTTTTGCGTGTTCAACGGTGGCGGCGAAAATCATAACCCCTTTGCGCTTTTCGGCGAACTCCATGATCTGGCTGATGATATGTGGCGTAATGCGTTGCTGTTTTTTCAGCTCACGGTTGAGATCAGCTTCGCTGAACAGCCCGTTACTCTGTGCCTGCAAGCGGCTGAAATCGTATTGCACTACTGGCATATCCAGTCGTTCTGGTGGCGTCAGATAGCCGTGTTTAATCATATAACGCAGCGGCAGCTCATAAATGCAGTCACGGAAAAGGGCTTTCTCATCGCCGCGTACCATGCCGTGATAATGGAACTGGTAGATCCAGCCTTTGCCCAATCGAAAAGGCGTGGCAGTCAGCCCCAGCAGGCGTAAGTGGGGATTCACTTTAGTCAGGTGAGTGAGGATTTGCTGATACTGGCTCTCTTCATCGTCACCAATACGGTGGCATTCATCGACAATCAACAGCGAAAATTCACCCTGAAAGGCATCAAGATTACGAGCGACCGACTGCACGCTGCCAAATACCACTTTACCGTGGCTCTCTTTGCGCTTTAACCCAGCGGCAAAAATATCGGCTTCCAGCCCCAGCGCCTGATACTTTGCATGGTTTTGCGCCACCAGTTCTTTGACGTGTGCCAGCACCAGAACACGACCACGCGCCAGCCGTGCCAGTTCGGCAATCACCAGGCTTTTACCTGCGCCGGTGGGCAGCACGATAACGGCAGGGGTTTTATGACGACGAAAATGGTTGAGCGTGGCATCCACGGCTTCTTGCTGATATGGGCGGAGTGTAAAAATCATGGTCTCGCGTAGGTAGATTATTCTGCTAATAGTATGCCATGGATCTTTTTCCCTTGAGGGATGTTATTAGACCGCTATACTGGGCAGACAACAGTTCAGATTTTCGGGTCAATGCCCGACCTCCGTTTTTACAGGCAAAATCACACACATGCGACTTGATAAATTTATCGCACAGCAACTCGGCGTTAGCCGTGCTATTGCCGGGCGTGAAATCCGCGGCAATCGTGTCACCGTCGATGGCGAAATTGTTCGTAATGCAGCGTTCAAACTGCTTCCTGAACATGATGTCGCTTACGATGGCAACCCGCTGGCGCAGCAACATGGTCCACGTTACTTCATGCTCAATAAGCCTCAGGGCTATGTTTGCTCCACGGACGACCCTGATCACCCAACGGTGCTCTATTTTCTGGATGAACCGGTAGCCTGGAAACTGCACGCCGCAGGACGTCTGGATATCGATACCACCGGTCTGGTGCTGATGACTGATGATGGTCAGTGGTCGCACCGCATTACTTCTCCGCGCCATCATTGCGAGAAGACCTATCTGGTGACACTGGAATCACCTGTAGCTGACGATACGGCAGAGCAATTTGCTAAAGGCGTGCAGCTGCATAACGAAAAAGATCTCACTAAGCCTGCGGTGCTGGAAGTGATTACCCCAACGCAGGTTCGTCTGACCATCAGCGAAGGGCGTTATCATCAGGTGAAACGCATGTTCGCCGCCGTGGGTAACCACGTGGTTGAGCTGCATCGTGAACGTATTGGCGGTATTACGCTGGATGCTGATTTAGCCCCCGGTGAATATCGTCCGTTAACTGAAGAAGAAATTGCCAGCGTCGTCTAACTTTTCAATGACTTTCAGGAGCCCGTTGTGACCACCCGACAGCATTCGTCGTTTGCTATTGTTTTTATCCTTGGCCTGCTGGCCATGTTGATGCCGCTGTCGATTGATATGTATCTGCCCGCGCTACCGGTAATTTCAGCGCAGTTTGGCGTACCGGCGGGCAGTACGCAGATGACCCTCAGTACTTATATTCTGGGCTTTGTGTTGGGGCAGTTAATCTACGGGCCGATGGTAGACAGCTTCGGGCGTAAGCCGGTGGTGCTCGGCGGTACGCTGGTGTTTGCCGCCGCCGCGGTGGCGTGTGCGTTGGCACAAACCATCGATCAGCTGATTGTGATGCGTTTTTTCCACGGGCTGGCTGCGGCTGCGGCCAGCATGGTTATCAACGCTTTGATGCGTGATATCTACCCGAAAGAAGAGTTCTCGCGGATGATGTCGTTTGTCATGCTGGTGACGACCATTGCACCGCTGATGGCACCGATAGTTGGCGGCTGGGTGCTGGTGTGGCTGAGCTGGCATTACATCTTCTGGATCCTCGCCGTGGCGGCGATTCTGGCTTCGGCAATGATCTTCTTTCTGATCAAAGAAACCTTACCACCGGAGCGTCGCCAGCCTTTTCACATTCGTACTACTATTGGTAACTTTGCGGCGCTGTTCCGTCATAAGCGTGTCCTGAGTTATATGCTGGCCAGCGGTTTCAGCTTTGCCGGAATGTTCTCGTTCCTGAGCGCCGGACCGTTTGTCTACATTGAAATTAACCACGTCGCGCCAGAAAACTTTGGTTATTACTTTGCACTAAACATTGTTTTCCTGTTCGTGATGACCATCTTTAACAGCCGCTTCGTTCGCCGCATTGGCGCGTTAAATATGTTCCGCTCGGGGTTGTGGATACAATTTATTATGGCAGCGTGGATGGTCATCAGTGCGCTGCTGGGGCTGGGATTCTGATCGCTGGTGGTTGGCGTTGCGGCGTTTGTGGGCTGTGTGTCGATGGTGTCATCCAATGCGATGGCGGTCATTCTTGATGAGTTTCCCCATATGGCGGGAACGGCATCTTCGCTGGCAGGAACCTTCCGTTTTGGCATAGGGGCAATTGTTGTCGCATTGCTTTCTCTTGCGACCTTTAACTCTGCATGGCCGATGATTTGGTCAATTGCATTCTGCGCAAGCAGCTCCATTCTCTTCTGTCTGTACGCCAGTCGACCGAAAAAACGGTGATCTATTGCACAACGAGGAAGCTAAAAGGCTTCCTTTGTTGATGCATGTCAACCACAAATCTATCATTCCCCCGATATATGTTTATTTTATGTAAAATCAATTTATGTAAAAAGTCACATCATTGTAGTTAAAAAGGTTGAGTTAGATCGCAGAAACGGGTACATATAGCCCCGCAAACGTGACCACGCCCGCAGATATTACTTAAATCAGAGCCATAGAGGCCACGCAGGCGAGGCATCAATCTTTACGATCTGTATAAAGACGGATTGTTGATGATGTGTTAAAATTGATGTAAACAAATTGTGAAGTAAATGTGCTTCCGGGGAAAATAAGTGACTTCATTACAACTCTCAATCGTCCATCGTCTACCGCAGAACTTTCGCTGGTCTGCTGGTTTCGCAGGTTCGAAGGTTGAACCGATTCCGCAAAATGGACCGTGCGGTGACAACAGCCTGGTGGCGCTTAAATTGCTTAGCCCGGATGGTGATAATGCATGGTCGGTGATGTACAAACTAAGCCAGGCGTTAAACGACATCGAAGTTCCGTGTTCGGTGCTGGAGTGTGAAGGTGAGCCGTGCCTGTTTGTAAATCGCCAGGACGAGTTTGCTGCAACATGCCGATTGAAAAATTTTGGTGTGGCAATTGCCGAACCCTTTTCAAACTACAATCCTTTTTAAGCGTCAGCTCAACGCCAGTAGCTGACGCGTATACTCCTGCTGCGGTGCGGCAAACACGCGCGCGCACGGTCCTTGTTCCACTACTTCCCCTTGTCGCAGTACGATAACCTGATGACATAACGCGCGGACAACGTGCAAATCGTGGCTGATAAACAAATAGGCCAGTTGCTGCTTTTGTTGCAATGATTTCAATAGCGTCAATATTTGCGCCTGTACCGTTTTGTCGAGTGATGATGTCGGTTCATCAAGTATGATCAGCGAGGGCTTAAGAATTAATGCCCTGGCAATTGCAATACGTTGTCGCTGACCACCAGAGAACTCCGCCGGATAACGGTGGCGTGTTTCAGGATCTAATCCCACTTCATGCATCACGGCTATCACTTGTTGTTCGCGTTGTGCGGCAGAAAGCGTCGGCTGGTGAACCCGTAAGCCTTCCTCAATAATCTGCAAAACGTTGAGTCGTGGGTTGAGCGAGGAGTTTGGATCCTGAAATACCACCTGAATGCGATGACGAATAGGTAACAGCTGGCGGCGATTTAAATTTTGCAGTGGCTGACCGTCAAAGATGATGCTGCCCTGAGAATTAATCAGTCGCAGCAGCGCCAGTCCCGTCGTACTTTTCCCGGAACCGGACTCGCCCACTAAACCCAGTGTTTCACCCGCTCGTAGCGTAAAACTGATGTTTTTCACCACCACATTATGATCCACAATGCGCTTCAAAATCCCTTTGCGAATGGGGAAGGCAACCTGAAGCTGTTCAACATCCAGCAACGTTGAGGCAGGTTCTGGCAACGGCACTGGATCGCCTGACGGTTCACTGTTGAGTAGCTTTTGTGTGTAAGGATGAGTGGGTGAGGCAAATAGCGTAGCGGCGTAATTTTGCTCGACACAGCGACCGTTTTGCATTACCGCCACGCGGTGGGCCAGTTTTCTGACAATGCTGAGGTTATGAGTAATAAACAGCATGCCCATATTCAGCTCGCCTTGCAGTTCGCGCAACAGCTGTAAAATCTGCGCCTGGACAGAGACGTCCAGTGCGGTGGTCGGTTCATCGGCAATTAATAATTCCGGTCGCGTTAACAGCGCCATCGCAATCATCACCCGCTGGCGTTCGCCGCCGGAGAGCTGATGCGGATAATCTGTCAGCCGTTTTGTCGCCTGGCGGATACCAACGCGATCAAGGCAGTTAAGAATTTCGCCTCGAGCCGCTTCCCGACGCATCCCGCGGTGGAGTGAAAGCACTTCATAAAGCTGTTTTTCTAGGGTATGCAATGGATTTAACGACACCATCGGCTCTTGAAAAATCATGGCGATCTTATTACCGCGTACACCGCGCAACGTTTGATCGCTGGCATGAAGCAGCGATTCGCCACGAAAACGAATATCGCCGGAGAGATATTCAACCGGCGGGGAAGGGAGCAGGCGTAAAATTGACAGCGCGGTAACGCTTTTGCCTGAACCTGACTCACCCACCAGCGCCAGCGTTTCGCCAGCCTCAATCTGTAGTGAAACATCATTGACTACTGTACGTACGGTTTGCTGATGGCGAAAACCCACCGACAAATCTTCAATCGCTAACAGAGTTTGCGTCATGCTACACCGCCTTATTAGGATCAAATGCGTCGCGGACGGCTTCACCAATAAAGATCAGCAAAGACAATAATATCGCCACCGACAAGAAGGCGGTGATCCCAAGCCACGGAGCCTGAAGGTTATTTTTCCCTTGTAACAGCAGTTCACCGAGTGACGGTGAACCGAGCGGCAGACCGAAGCCGAGGAAATCGAGTGAGGTCAGGGTGGTGATCGAACTACATAAAATAAACGGTAAAAAGGTGAGGGTCGCGACCATGGCATTAGGCAACATATGACGCAGGATGATATTGCGATCGCTGACGCCAAGCGCCTGCGCCGCACGAATGTAGTCGAAATTACGAGTACGTAAAAACTCCGCCCGCACCACGCCGACCAGACTCATCCAGCCAAACAAGACAGTAATTGCCAGCAGCCACCAGAAGTTAGGCTGTACGACGCTGGAAAGTAAAATAATCAAAAACAGCGTCGGCATCCCCGACCATACTTCAATAAAGCGTTGTCCCCAGAGATCGACTTTACCGCCGTAATAGCCTTGTAGCGCCCCCGCCAGCACGCCCATCACGCTGGAACAGAGAGTCAGCATCAGGCCAAACAGAACCGAGATCCGCGTGCCATAGAGAATGCGTGCCAGCACATCGCCGCCGTTGGCATCCGTTCCCAGCCAGTTTTGCCGGGAGGGTGGAGAAGGGAAGGGCTTATCGGTAGCAAAGTTGATACTGGTAGCACCAAAGCGAATCGGTGCCCACAGTACCCAGCCGTTATTTTCCAGCCGTTGTTTCAGCCACGGGTCCTGATAATCAGCCTGACTTGCCAGCGGGCCGCCAAAATCGCTTTCGCTGTAGTTTTTCAACAACGGGAAATACCAACTGCCGTCATAACGTACCAGCAACGGTTTATCGTTGGCGATAAGCTCAGAACACAAACTCAAACCAAACAAGACGAGGAAAATCCATAACGACCAGTAGCCGCGACGGTTATGACGAAAACGCGCCCAACGGGCCTGATTGACGGGGCTGAGTCGCGACATTAACGTCCCTCAAAATCAATACGCGGATCAACCAGCGTATAGCTGATATCACTGACAATATTCAGCAGCAGGCCAATCAGGGTGAAAATATACAAGGTACCAAACATTACAGGATAATCGCGCGAGACGGTCGCTTCGTAGCCCAGTAAGCCCAGACCATTGAGTGAAAACATCACCTCAATCAGCAGCGAGCCGGTAAAAAACATGCTGATAAACGTCGCCGGAAAACCGGCAATCACCAGCAGCATGGCGTTGCGGAACACATGTTTCCAGAGAATATTTTTTTCACTTACCCCTTTCGCACGCGCGGTCACCACGTATTGCTTGCGCACTTCATCAAGGAATGAGTTTTTTGTCAGTATGGTCAGCGCCGCAAAGCCACCAATCACCGTCGCCAGCACCGGCAGCGTGATATGCCACAGATAATCGGTGATTTTCTGATACCACGGCAGCGAATCAAAGTTAGCGGAAACCAGGCCGCGTAGAGGGAACAGGTCGAAATAGCTGCCGCCCGCGAAGAAGACAATCAGCAGGATGGCAAACAAAAAGGCCGGAATGGCGTAGCCGATAATGATAAATGCGCTACTCCAGACGTCAAAGCGGCTCCCATTATGAACAGCTTTGCGAATGCCTAACGGAATCGACACCAGATAGATAATCAGCGTGCTCCACAATCCGAGGGTGATGGAAACCGGCAGACTGTCTTTAATCAGCGTCAGCACCGAGGCGCTGCGAAACAGGCTATCACCAAAATCAAAGCGGATGTAGTCCCAGAGCATTTTGAAGTAACGTTCGTGGATCGGCTTATCAAAACCGTAGCGATGAGTGATCTCAGCGATCACTTCTGGATCTAATCCGCGTCCGCCACGGTAATTACTGTCGCTGATATTGCCGACACCCGTTTGCGCATGGCTGGCACGAACACCTTCACCGCCTGCGCCGGGTAATACTCCGGCATTACCAAACTCAATGGCGGCGATGGCCTGGTCGACCGGACCGCCAGGCGCAATTTGCACGATGAAAAAGTTGATGGTGATAATCGCCCATAATGTTGGGATCACCAGCAACAGACGGCGAATCAGGTAAGCGCCCATCTACTCTCCCTGTTGCCTGGCTGACGGCAGTTTGGCCGCTTTATTAACGTCATACCACCAGGTATCGATACCCAGGCTGTAAACAGGGCGTACAGCGGGTTGGGAGAATTTATCCCACCAGGCGAGACGGTCTTCCGCCATGTACCACATTGGCAGCATGTAATAATTCCACGTTAATACGCGATCCAGTGCTCGCCCCAACGGCAATAATTTTTCTTTATTTCCCTGCGCGGCAATAATTTGGTTGATCAGTGAGTCGATAACCGGGCTTTGCACGCCGGGGGCATTATAAGTGGAATTGATATATTCCGATGACCAGGAAATCTGTAAATCGGAACTGGGCCACGGCATCGCCCGCCATAGGCGCGGCATCATGTCATAGTCGCGACTGCGCATGCGGTTGGTGATTTGCGAGTTATCCACCTTGCGAATGTCCATGTTGATACCCAGCCGTTGCAGGCTGTGCTGGAACGGCAATACCCACTGACTATTGCTGCTTGCGGGAAGCAATAATTCAAAGCTGAGTGGCTGACCCGTTGTGGCATTAACGCGTTGCTGACCCTTCAGCACCCAGCCCGCTTCGTTGAGAAGTGTGTCGGCTTTTAACAGGTTGTCACGATCGTAGCCATCGCCTTTAGATACCGGCGGCTGGTAGATTTGTGTGAAGACTTCTGGCGGTAGATCTTTTTTCATTGGTGCCAGAAGCACCAGCTCCGCGGCGTCGGGGTAATTTCTGGCCGCGTATTCGGTATTCTGAAAATAACTGTTCGTGCGACTCCAGGCGTTGTAAAACAACGCCTTGTTCATCCATTCAAAGTCAAAGGCGAGAGTGATTGCTTCCCGGACCCGGCGATCGCTGAATACCGGACGTTGGATATTAAACGCCAGCCAGCGCGTATCCTGGGCTGATTCGTTCTTTTGCTCATCTTTGATGATGTATTTTTTATCGAAATTTTTACCAGTATAACGCGTGGCCCAGTTTTTAGCGTCGTTTTCCATACGCAAATCAAAGGCACCTGCTTTAAACGCTTCAAAGGCGACATTATCATCGAGGTAATAATCGTAGCGAATGGTGTCGAAATTCCAGCGTCCACGGTTTACCGGTAAGTTTGCTGCCCAGTAATCTTTCACACGGGAATAGACAATATTTTGCCCCATTTTCCAGGACGTAACGCGGTACGGACCACTGGCAAGCGGAGGCGTGGCGAGCGGGTCGCTAAGTTTGTGATCCTTCCAGTACTTTTCTGGAAATACCGGCAGCGAAAACAGACTCAGCATATCTTCTTTGCCGGGTTTAGCTAACTCAATGCGCACGGTTAACGGTGCAATGGCTTTGACGGTGGTGCCGTTGTAGACCAGACGAAATTGCGGCACGCCTTCGGTCATAAATTTTTGAAAAGTAAACTCTACATCGCGGGCAGTAATGGGCGAACCATCATGAAAACGGGCGCGCGGATTAATAGCGACCTCCACCCAGGAATAATCGTCAGCATAGCGTGCACTTTCAGCAATCAGCGGGTAATAACTGCCTGGTTCGTCATCGGAAGTCGTAAATAGCGTGTCGTACAACTGCTCGGTGCGTGCGCCCGGGTTACCGCGCAGTGCATAGCGGTTGAAATTATCGAAGGTACCGAGGGCTGACAACGTTATCTGCCCACCTTTTGGCGCGGCGGGGTTCACATAATCAAAATGGTTGAAATTAAATGCGTACCGGGGTTCGCCCAGCACGGCAAAGGCATAGCTTTCCTTGATAGCCTGCGCCTGCGCACCGAAGGTGAACAGGGCGATAAACAGCAGCAGTATGCGCACAATCATCTGCAACGGATTTCCTTTTACTCATCATTAGCCGCAATCCGGCATGCTTTCACTATGAATAATAAGGGACGTAAGCACACCTTACCACTGCGGCGTATACGGTTTCTTCAGCCAGCGAACAAAATCGTCCAGCGGTAACGGGCGACTAATCCAGTAGCCTTGCATGAAATTAACGCCGCGTTCGCTTAGCCATCGCGCCTGTTCCGGCGTTTCGACCCCTTCAGCAACCGTCAGCATATTGAGGCGTTTCGCCAGCGTCAGCACCGCGTCAAGTACGGGTGAAGTGATCGTTTCCGTACCGATGGCGTTGATAAATCCACGGTCAATTTTCAGATAATCGAGCGTAAAACGCTCAAGATAGATAAGCGCGCTGTGCCCGGTGCCGAAGTCATCAATAGCAATTTCTACGCCGACCGAGTGCAGCCAGGCGAAGAGTTGTGTGGCTTCTTGCTCTTTCAGCATATCGCGCTCGGTAATTTCCAGCACAATCTGGAAATGGTGTGCGGGCAGGGAAGTGAGCAGTTTCTGGATATCTGCTTTAAAGCTTTCGCTGTGCAGATGGTCCGGCGCAATGTTAATACCAAATTTGATGCCTACTGGCAGCACTTTTTCTAATTCTGCGGCATCGCGGGCAATTAACTCAAACAGGTGCTGAGTCAGCGGCACAATCATCTTTTGCGATTCGGCAAAGTTAATGAAGGCATCCGGGGGAATTTCTCCCGCGACAGGATGCCGCCAGCGTAGCAGTACTTCCAGGCCCGTTACTCGCAAAGCTTGTGTATCCACCACCGGTTGATACGCCACGTAAAATTGTTCGCGCTTGATGGCGGTCATGATTTCTCTGCCGGGGCGCATACGTACGCTCATCAGGTAATAGCAGAGCAGGCCAACGACAGTTCCACTCATGCCGCCCAGTAAAAATGCGTACCACACATCGTTCCATGTCCAGTCATCCGCATAAAGCCGAACGGTCAGAGGAATGCCCGCAATTTTAGTTTCACGGACCGGCATGTCGGTTAATTCATTAACGTTCATCAAACGTGAAGAAAAGGTAGATAGCGCAGTATTGCCAATAATGAGGGCGACGCCATCGTAATCTTCCTGCCGTGAACTATAAAAGAGAGAAGGCGTCAGGTTGAGATTCAGAGCGGCAAACACACCGCTATTTTTCAGCAAAGGGTTGCGATACCAGATGACGATTGCGGGTTTGTTCGGCACCATCGGCGTGCCGGGTAAGATCGCCATATCGACGTTTTTATTAATGTCGAGCGCCGGAATCAATTCATTGAGTGGAATGTCCATCTCACCAGTCGCAGATGAACAGAATGTTTTTTTATCTTTCACCAGCACAAACGTACGGACATTCATGCTAAACGCCGCGCGAGCGGTCAGTTCGGGGTTAGCCTGCTGGCAGGTATCTAAGGTCAGCGGCTGAAGCCGGTCAGTAGTGGATTTCAGGTCGGCAAAATAGGTATCGAGATACTTTTGTACGTCGATAATCAGTGTGTCGTATTTGACTTCGTGCTTATGCCAGGCCACTAAAAACTGAAGGCAGCTAACCAGTATCGCAATCATCACGCCTGCTACAATGCAGGTAAGCAGGAGCTTACGTCCAGAATTGGGAGCGCGTATGAACATGATTCCGTTAATTTCCTGAAATTACGACAACATTTAAAAGATAACAATGACCGGACTATAGCCTGGATCAAGACGCGGAAACATCATTTTCTCTGATGAATGAAAACAAAAAAGCACTGCCTAAGCAGTGCTTTCAGTTAACTCGTCAGGATAGCCAAGGGATTGCATCCAAACGGTTTATTAGCTGCGGCTGAGAACTCGGCGTGCTTCGTTGTAACGCTTCTTCCAGTACGGTTCATTCATGCTGGAAATAATAACACCACTGCTGGTGGAAGCATGGACAAACTGATTGTTGCCGATATAAATACCGACATGGCGTCCCGTTGAACCGGCACGGAACAGAACTAAATCACCCGTACGCAAATTACTGCGGGAAACAGATTTACCCATTTCCTGCTGTTCGTAAGTCGAACGCGGAAGTTCTAAGCCAAATTGCTCACGGAATGTACGCTGTACGAAACCAGAACAATCGATACCTTTTTTAGTGCTGCCGCCCAGACGATAACGTACGCCTTTCCAGTCAGCATACTGATCCATAATTCGCGATTTTACGTCGACATTACGAACCAGGTTTTCAAATTCATCCTGAGAAGCTTGCAGTGATGATGTTTCACTACCCACTGCACGTGTCTCAGGATGCATATTCTTTGCGGTGTTATTTGCACTACATGCAGAAAGCAGAACCGCTACTGCAATCGCGGGAATCCCGCGCAAGATATATCTCAAAATCGGTTGAGATTTGACCATGTTGTTTGTTTTCCCTTGAAGTCCTTAACGACAAATATCGTTATAAAAAAATGCCAAGCGACACGAGACTAATTACCTGGGCATGTTGAAACAATTCCTTAAGGCCAAATCTGTGGACTAACGCACAAAATTATATGCTGTGAGGATAATCTACCGCCGAGGCAAAACGAGTTCGAGATTACCCGATTGGTGCGGTCTTGGCGAGCGGTTTTACATGATTTTTTATAAGAAAAAGTGATACAGAAAGTTAATAAGCGGGGTTGGTCAATTAAAGTACGATTGAGTGAAACGCATTCAATCCATTCATTTACTTAGAGAATGATTTTTGCGTTCGATAGATGAAAGCACGGTGCGCATCATCAGGATTATCCTCACTATAAAAATAAACCTGATGATGTTAATTACTGTGAGTTATTTGTTTTGGAAATGTTTGTTTTTTCCCGGTAGTGATTTGTCAAAAAAGGTGATTAATCGATCACTTAATGGCGTCAGCAACACCCAGGGCAAACCGATCAATATCACGGTCATCGAACCGACAATGATGTCAGTAAACCAGTGTGCGCCAATCATTACTCTGGGAAACGCAAAAAACACAAAAATAATAAGGGCGATAAGACCTGCAACTTTACCGAAATAACGCCACATGAATGCCGAAAAAATAAGCAGCATCATGCCGTGATCGCCGGGAAAGCTATCTCGTGAGGCATCTTTCGTGGGGACAGAGAGCAGTTCGCTGACGCGGTTAATATTAGTAAACGTCAATGTTGGGCTGGCCCGTTTTACAGGAATTAATGCCTGACCCAGCTGGTTTAATACCACTGCAGTTAATAGCATTACCAGACCAATAATCACGATACGTCGTCTGCCTGGGGCGTTTTCTTTCAGCCAGAAACTCAGCATCAACATTCCCATCGCCAGCAGAGAACAACCGTCGAAAGCGCGATTGTTGGTCAATGCAACCAGCCATAAAAAGGCCTTACTTTCGACCAGTTTCTGATTAAAGAAATAAAAAATATCCGCATCAATCGGCAACCATAATCCATGATTAACGGGAATATACCAGGAAAGAAACAGCGCGAGGCCGACAATATTCAACAACACTATTTGCGGCAAATTTTTAATCATATATTCTCTAATTATCTTACTGAAAAACGCAGGCAACCTTACGCGGTAGTCGCTAAACGAAGCTTCAACAGCGCGCTCTGCAAGGCATTCCAGTCAGCTTCGCTGCTGGAAATCAGCTCAATACGGCTGTCCGGTGGCGCAACGTTTTGCGTTTCAATGTGCAGGTCATCGCCCTGACGGTTGATTCGTACCAGCCCTTCGGGAATACGCAGCACGCCTTTGACGCGTTCCACCGGTGCAAGTCGCGCCCATTCCAGAATGCCAATGGTGTCGAATACCGTATCAGCGTCGAATATCCAGCCGCAGGCCTGATATCCTTGCCCGCTGTTCAGACTGCGACGCCAGCGTTGATGCTCTGGCAGGCTTAACGCTGCTAACCCTTTTTTCACGACATGCTGATGAGAATGCGCGGCGCTGGCGGGCAACTCGGCTAAATTGCGACGCGGCAAATCCAGAAGATGACCGTCAACTTTCCCATGCTCACTGTGAATTAATTGTCGATCGCCACCATTTTGCTGCCACCAACGCTGTAGCGCTTGCTCACTTTCGGGCGTCGCATGGTCGGATTTATTGGCGACAATGATGTCTGCGGCAGCCAGCTGGTCACGGAAGTTTTCATTGCTGGCGCTTTTTTCGTCCAGCAGCAAGCGTGGATCGAGAATGCACAAGGTGGCGCGCAGATCTATCCACGGTTCATAGACTGGTGCGGTTAACAGATCGAGGATCTGTTTCGGATGGCCCAGCCCGGTCGGCTCTATCAACAAGCGGTCTGGTTTTCCCTGACGCAGTAAGGTATTCAACCCTACCTGCATGGGTAAACCATTAACGCAGCACATGCAGCCGCCGGGGATCTCTTTCAGCAATGCGCCGCTATCGGCGAGCAAAGCACCATCAATTCCGACTTCCCCAAATTCATTAACCAGTACCGCCCATTTTTCGTTGGGATCTTTATGGGCTAACAGATGAAGAATCGACGTGGTTTTCCCGCTGCCGAGAAAACCGGTGATGAGGTTGGTCCTGGTCACAACGGCTCCGCAATACTCTGGTAAGTTAACTGAGCGTTAATCCTGGCTAAAAAAGGCAGAAAAGAGAAGGGGAGAGCGGACGAAGGTGAGCTTCATCCGCTTTAACCGCAGAAATCGTTAAATTTTGAGGGTGTTTAATAGCGCCTGATGTGCGCCGAATTGTACGATTTGTTGCCAGGCTTGTTCGATGGCCTGCACAAAATGCGGGTTATCTGGCAGATCATCACCGAAAACTTCACGCAGGGAAAGCAGGGCGGTTACGCGTTGTTCACTGCTGCTGCCTGCAACAAGTTCGCGAATTTTATCGCTAAGCGGATCGCGAACATCAATGGCATTTCCGGCATCATCAACGCCGCTGACGTAACGCATCCAGCCAGCAACGCCTAATGCCAGCAACGACCAGTCCGTTTCGCGCCCCAGATGTATGCGAATACCTGCCAGCATACGTTGCGGTAATTTCTGGCTACCATCCATTGCGATTTGCCAGGTCTTATGTTTCAGCGCCGGATTAGCAAAACGTGCAATTAACTTGTCCGCATATTGTGTTAAATCGACATCTTTAATTTGTAGTGTCGGCGCTTGCTCATTCAGCATTAATGTTCTGGCGGCATGGCGAAATGCGCGATCCTGCATGCAATCACTGATATGGGCGAATCCTGAAAGGTAACCCAGATAAGCGAGAAAAGAGTGGCTGCCATTAAGCATACGCAGTTTCATCTCTTCCCATGGCAGGACATCATTCACCATTTGTACACCTGCGACTTCCCAGGCAGGACGCCCAGCGACGAAGTTATCTTCCACCACCCACTGGATAAACGGTTCGCAGCTAATCGCGCAGGGATCATTTACCCCCAGATGCTGGCTGATTTCTGCCAGTGATTCGTCGGTTGCAGCCGGAACAATGCGGTCGACCATGGTTCCCGGAAAACTGACGTGTTCTTTTATCCACCCGGCGAGTTCTGGCGAACGTTTTTCTGCCATTCCCAGCACCGCGTTTTTCACCACATGGCCATTGTCGGGAATATTGTCGCAGGAGAGCACGGTAAACGGTGTAAGGCCGCGCTCACGGCGGCGTTTCAGTGCTTCGACGAGAATACCCGGTGCGGAGTGAGGTTCTTCAGGGGTTTGTAGATCGTGAATAATCCGCGGATTACTGGTGTCGAGTGCACCGGTGGCCGGGTCAATACAATAGCCTTTTTCGGTAATCGTCAGGGAAACAATTGCCACCTGTGGCTCGCAAAATTTCTCAATAATTGCCGCTAAGGAATCCAGTTTTGCATTAAGGCATTCGTGAACGGCACCGACAATTATCACCTGATTGCCGTCCGCACCTTTCTCCAGCACGGTATATAAATGGTTCTGTGCGCGGAGCTGGCTCATCAGTTGATCACCGCTGAACAAGCTGATTTCACAGATCCCCCAGTCGCCGCCCTGGGCATTCAGCACACGATCGGTCAGTAACGCCTGATGAGCGCGGTGAAAGGCGCCAAAGCCAAAATGAACGATACGTGATTGCAACTGCTGGCGATCGTAGCGTGGAGCGTGTACATGATGCGGGAGCGTAACGGAGGCAATTGTCTTCATAGGAGTCACGTCTTAGTAACGATAAATTAACAATGACAGTGTAAAGTTATATGACAGCAATTGAAATTGGTCTGGATTGTTAATGCGATGAAGTGTGAGGGCGATCAATCAACGAGTGAAAATTGAGGGCGTAAGGTGTTCAGGAAGCGCAAAATAGAAGATTGGTATAATAAATTAAAAAAGGGACAGCCTGAGCTATCCCTTTTCTGCATGCGGCTGAAGTTAGTCAGCACGCCCCATATAACGGCGTTCTTCGATATGGATACGAATTTTTTCGCCCGGGCTTAAGTATTCTGGTACCTGAATCACCAGACCAGTGCTCAATGTCGCCGGTTTGTTACGGGCGCTGGCAGATGCCCCTTTGATGCCTGGTGCGGTTTCAACGATTTCCAGATCAACGGTCTGCGGCAGCTCAAGCGCCAGCAGTTGACCGTCCCAGGTCAGCACCTGCATGTCCGGCATGCCGCCCTCTGGCATAAACAGCAACTCTTCTTCAATCTGATCTTTGGTGAAGGTATACGGGGTATAGTCTTCTTTATCCATAAAGACATATTCGTTGCCATCGACATAGGAGAAGTCAACGTAACGGCGGGTCAGCGTCACGGTGTCAACGATATCATCACCTTTGAAACGCTCTTCTACTTTCAGCCCGGTACGGACATCAGAAAAACGCATTTTGTACAGCGTAGCGGCACCGCGGGCAGTGGGCGACTGAATATCAATATCCTTAACCAGCAGCAGTTTGCCGTTGTAATTCAGTACCATACCTTTTTTAATTTCGTTCGCTCTTGGCATCGAAAAATTCCTGTAGTCGAAAATGTCAAAAATATCGCGACAAAGTACTAGCGACGGGCCTTTCGGGCAAGTGGTATTCGCACTTTTGCTGGTGCAAAAAAGGTGGTACTGTGCGCGCTCATCAATCCGGTGGTTAACCTTAAGAGAACAACGTATGGAATGCCGTCCGGGTTGCGGGGCGTGTTGCACTGCCCCTTCAATTTTCAGCCCTATTCCCGGTATGCCAGATGGCAAGCCCGCCAATACGCCCTGCATTCAGCTTGATGAACAGCAACGCTGTAAAATTTTCACCTCGCCACTGCGACCGAAAGTCTGTGCAGGCTTACAAGCCAGCGCTGAAATGTGCGGTAACTCGCGTCAGCAGGCCATGACCTGGCTTATCGATCTGGAAATGCTGACCGCGTCTTAAACATCTTTAATCCGCAGTAAGCAAAACAGAGTGGCGATAATCATCACCATCGCAAACCAGAACACAGCGTGATAATTCCAGATCTCGGCGACGATGCCCGCCACTGATCCTGCGATGATCCAGCCCACGCGCGACGTGTTGGTATAGAGCGTGGTGGCTGAACCTGCCTGACCGGGCATCAAATCCTGAAAATAGAGCATCCCGATGCCGCCCAGAATGCCAATAAAAATAGCATTTAGCAGCTGCAAGCCCAACAGAATGGCAGGTGAATGCGCCATCAGCATTCCTGCGTAAAAACAGACGCCACCCACGGCAGCAACGCGCATTAAGAAACGCTTACCCAGACGTTTGGCGAAATATCCGGCAATCAACATCGTCGGGATTTCCAGCCCGGCGGCGGTCCCCATCATCACACCGGCCAGTTTCTCGGGAAGATGCAGTTCGTTGATAATAAATAGCGGCATGTTGATGATGTACAGGCTGTTCGAGCCCCACATCAATGTACAAATGACAAACAGCAGTAGCGTATCGCGACGGTTACGGCGCGGCGCTTCAACCGTGCCGGTCGCCAGCGGAAGCTCTTTTTGCATCGACGGTAAAAACAGCCACACCATCACGCCGCAAACAATAAACGCTACCGCTGCGCTCAGATACATTACCGTAAAGCTGAAACCCATCGCTAACGCATAAGCCAGCGGTGGGCCAATGACCCATGCCAGTGAAACCTGAGCGCGTAAAAAAGAGCTGAACATCACCGCCTCACGTCCGGTTTTGTCGGCATGTTCACGGGCAAGGGCAAACATTTGCGGGTTAGCGGTCGAGCCAAAGCTGCTAAGAAAGACGCCAACGAATAGCAAAACAAAGTAGTTGCGATTCCAGGCAAAAAGGGTGCAGGCCAGCACGCCTAACAGGCAGCAAAAGACAATCAGCGATTTGCGATCGCCGCGCTTATCAGAGCGCCCAGCGAGAAACTGACTTACCAGAATCCCAATGACAGCGCTGCCGGTAAAGAAGAATCCCACCATCGCCGGACGGGCATGTACTTCATCGGTAAGGAAAATACTGAGTGTCGGGGTTTGCAGAGCACCCGCAATACCGGTGAGAAAGGCAACGATTAAAAACGCCGTCGAGGTCAGGTCAAACGATTTCGCGCTGGAGACTGCGGGGGAGTTATGCATGCAGGTCTATCACTGGAAGAGGAAGACGCGGAGTTTACGCTGCTTGTCAGAAAATAAACAGACAGCGAAATCAAAAGCGCCACGAATAATCAAAATGCCATTTCACTGTTGCTGATTGGCTGCTGACGCTGCTGAAATGAAATTGCTGATAACGGATTTTCCCATCAGCAATTAGGAAAAATGACAAAAAAATGTGCAGCACATCAAACTTTTGCTCATAACTTTACGGCTTTCCTTGCGTGCTGAAACAGAAGTATTATGCTTTCTTGAAACGTTTCAGCGCGATCTTGTCTTTAACCCTAAGCCAGGTTGGCGCTTTTTTTCTCATAGAGGCCGAATCGTTTCAATTCAGCAAGAGAGGAGAACTATGTTCCAGTTATCCGTACAGGACATCCATCCGGGCGAAAAGGCCGGAGACAAAGAAGAGGCGATTCGCCAGGTCGCTGCGGCGCTGGTGCAGGCCGGTAATGTAGCAGAAGGCTACGTCAATGGCATGCTGGCGCGCGAACAGCAAACCTCAACGTTCCTCGGCAATGGTATTGCTATTCCACACGGCACTACCGACACCCGCGATCAGGTGCTGAAAACCGGCGTTCAGGTATTTCAGTTCCCGGAAGGCGTCACCTGGGGTGACGGTCAGGTAGCGTACGTGGCAATCGGTATTGCTGCCAGCTCGGATGAACATCTGGGCCTGCTACGCCAGCTGACCCACGTACTGAGCGATGATTCCGTTGCTGAACAACTGAAGTCAGCAACAACAGCAGAAGAACTTCGCGCATTACTGATGGGCGAAAAGCAGAGTGAGCAGCTGAAGCTCGACAACGAAATGCTGACGCTGGATATCGTCGCCAGCGATCTGCTGACTCTTCAGGCGCTGAACGCTGCGCGTCTGAAAGAGGCGGGGGCAGTTGACGCCACTTTCGTCACCAAAGCCATCAATGAACAACCGCTGAATCTCGGACAGGGTATCTGGCTGAGCGATAGCGCCGAAGGCAATCTGCGTAGCGCGATTGCGGTAAGCCGTGCGGCAAATGCTTTTGCTGTGGACGGCGAAACGGCAGCCATGCTGGTGAGTGTGGCGATGAATGACGATCAGCCCATCGCGGTTCTTAAGCGTCTCGCTGATTTATTGCTCGACAATAAAGCTGACCGCTTGCTGAAAGCAGATGCGGCAACGTTGCTGGCGCTGCTGACCAGCGATGATGCGCCGACCGACGACGTGTTAAGCGCGGAGTTTGTGGTGCGCAATGAACACGGCCTGCATGCTCGTCCAGGTACCATGCTGGTCAATACCATTAAACAATTTAACAGTGATATTACCGTGACAAACCTTGATGGCACCGGCAAACCGGCAAACGGACGTAGTCTGATGAAAGTTGTGGCACTTGGCGTTAAGAAAGGTCATCGCCTACGCTTTACCGCCCAGGGTGCAGATGCTGAACAGGCGCTGAAAGCCATTGGCGACGCTATCGCTGCTGGTCTTGGGGAGGGCGCATAATGAGCAGACGTGTTGCTACGATCACCCTTAATCCGGCTTATGACCTTGTTGGTTTCTGCCCGGAAATTGAACGCGGCGAAGTGAACCTGGTGAAAACCACCGGTCTGCATGCGGCGGGTAAAGGCATCAACGTG
The DNA here is from genome assembly GCF_001722145.1 of Shigella sp. FC1544. Classification (NCBI taxonomy): domain Bacteria; kingdom Pseudomonadati; phylum Pseudomonadota; class Gammaproteobacteria; order Enterobacterales; family Enterobacteriaceae; genus Shigella; species Shigella sp. FC1544. The sequence continues at coordinate 714 of NZ_MECT01000332.1, read as the reverse complement.
GCCAAAGTATTAAAAGACCTGGGAATTGATGTCACCGTTGGCGGCTTCCTGGGTAAAGACAATCAGGATGGTTTTCAGCAACTGTTCAGCGAGCTGGGCATTGCCAACCGTTTCCAGGTTGTACAGGGGCGCACCCGAATTAACGTTAAGCTGACGGAAAAAGACGGCGAAGTGACCGACTTCAACTTCTCGGGTTTTGAAGTCACCCCCGCCGACTGGGAACGCTTTGTGACTGATTCTCTGAGCTGGCTCGGTCAGTTCGATATGGTCTGTGTCAGCGGAAGCTTACCGTCAGGCGTCAGCCCGGAAGCGTTCACCGACTGGATGACTCGCCTGCGTAGTCAGTGTCCTTGCATTATCTTTGATAGTAGCCGTGAAGCGTTAGTAGCAGGTTTGAAAGCGGCACCGTGGCTGGTGAAACCTAACCGCCGCGAGTTGGAAATCTGGGCAGGCCGTAAACTGCCTGAAATGAAAGATGTGATTGAAGCTGCACATGCGCTACGTGAACAAGGTATTGCGCATGTTGTTATTTGGCACTGTTGCAAAGTTAGCGATGAGGCAGCCTTTTGTCTTATTCAAAGGCCTTACATTTCAAAAACTCTGCTTACCAGGCGCATTTCGCCCAGGGGATCACCATAATAAAATGCTGAGGCCTGGCCTTTGCGTAGTGCACGCATCACCTCAATACCTTTGATGGTGGCGTAAGCCGTCTTC
>NZ_MECT01000331.1:0-1076 GCF_001722145.1 Shigella sp. FC1544 | reverse complement strand
GCCGGTGCTGGTGCAGATGCTCGACCGGCTGGAAAGTGAAATCCTGGCTGACCGGGTGAGTGAGGAAAGCCGCCGCTGGCTGGCATCGTGCGGCCTGACCGTGGCGCAGATGAAAAACCAGATGGACCCGGTGTACACGCCGGCGCGAAAAATTCACCTGTACCACTGCGACCATCGCGGCCTGCCGCTGGTGCTTATCAGCACGGAAGGGGCAACAGAATGGTGCGCAGAATACGATGAGTGGGGCAACCTGCTGAATGAAGAGAACCCGCATCATCTGCAGCAGCTCATTCGCCTGCCGGGGCAGCAGTATGATGAGGAGTCCGGCCTGTATTACAACCGCCACCGCTATTATGACCCGCTGCAGGGGCGATATATCACTCAGGATCCGATTGGGCTGAAGGGGGGATGGAATTTTTATCAGTATCCGCTGAGCCCGGTGAATAGCATGGATCCATTAGGATTATATGAATTTAAATCAAAAAATATAGATGATATTGGAATATTTGCATTGGCAATGTGTAATGGAGAATCAATTAACGAGAATAAAGAATATGGTGGACTAATATGTAAGAAGCAAGGTGAATATTTCCCCATGAATCCGATAAGTTCAAATGATAATGATAGTGTAGACTTGCGAAATATAAAATGCCCTGAAGGTTCAGAGAGAGTAGGCGATTATCACACTCACGGTTTTTACTCTGACGATAAAGGGAATAAAGTAACAAAAGAAAATGATGTTTATGATAGTCTAAATTTTTGGTAATGACTCCAACTTACTGATAGTGTTTTATGTTCAGATAATGCCCGATGACCTTGTCATGCAGCTCCACCGATTTTGAGAACGACAGTGACTTCCGTCCCAGCCTTGCCAGATGTTGTCTCAGATTCAGATTATGTCGCTCAATGCGCTGAGTGTAACGCTTGCTGATAACGTGCAGCTTTCCCTTCAGGCGTGATTCATACAGCGGCCAGCCATCCGTCATCCATACCACGACCTCAAAGGCCGACAGCAGGCTCAGAAGACGCTCCAGTGTGGCCAGAGTGCGTTCACCGAAGACGTGCGCCACAACCGT
>NZ_MECT01000330.1:0-1080 GCF_001722145.1 Shigella sp. FC1544 | reverse complement strand
ACTGGCCGATAAACCGGGTCGGCGAACTGCTCCCCTGGCGCGTAGCACTGCCGACTGAATAACACATCCCCGTCAATACGGTTCTTGCTGCACGCTTACAAAAAAGCGGGTTTTCACCCGTCAGAATCTGGCGGGGATCCGTCAGTAAAATCAAAACATGATCCGTCAGATAAAAAACCTTCTCGTCCGGACGCTTCGCAACCGGACACGCAGACGGCTGAACAGGATTTTTTAACTCGCCATCCTGATGCGGTTGTATTCAGCCCTAAAAAGCGCCAGTGGGGGACGCAGGATGATTTGACCTGCGCACAGTGGCTCTGGAAAAAAATCATCGCCCTGTACGAGCAGGCTGCCGAATGTGACGGCGAGGTGGTTCGTCCCAAAGAACCGAACTGGACAGCCTGGGCAAACGAAATTCGCCTGATGTGTGTACAGGATGGCCGTACTCACAAACAAATCTGCGAGATGTACAGCCGCGTCAGCCGCGATCCGTTCTGGTGCCGTAACGTGCTCAGCCCGTCGAAGTTGCGGGAAAAATGGGATGAGCTTTCCCTGCGCTTATCGCCGTCCGTCAGCACGCACACAGAAAAACGTGAAGACCCGTACTTCAAAGCCAGTTACGACAACGTGGACTACAGCCAGATCCCGGCAGGATTCAGGGGGTGAGCATGAGTCTTTTGAATGACGTTCAGAAATTCATTGAAGCCCATCCGGGGTGTACTTCCGGAGACATTGCGGATGCTTTTGCAGGTTACTCACGGCAGCGCGTTCTGCAGTCTGCAAGCAAGTTACGTCAGAGTGGGCGTGTGGCTCACCGTTGTGAAGGAGATACACGCAGACATTTCCCGCGCCTGACTGAGAGAGCGCAGGAACCGGGACCACAATCAGTTCGAGAAACCAGACCTGTGCGCAATTTCTATGTCGGCACTAACGGTCCCCGGGTGATTTTGTGCCTGACCCGCCAGGCTGAAGAACTGGAGTCCAGGGGCTTATACCGTCGTGCTGCAACGGTGTGGATGGCGGCATTCCGTGAAAGCCACTCCCAGCCAGAACGAAACAATTTTCTGGCGCGTCGTGAGC
>NZ_MECT01000329.1:0-1085 GCF_001722145.1 Shigella sp. FC1544 | reverse complement strand
GACAGGCTCCGGAAGACGGTTGTTGCGCACGTATTCGGTGAACGCACTATGGCGACGCTGGGGCGTCTTATGAGCTTGCTGTCACCCTTTGACGTGGTGATATGGATGACGGATGGCTGGCCACTGTATGAATCCCGCCTGAAGGGAAAGCTGCACGTAATCAGCAAGCGATATACGCAGCGAATTGAGCGGCATAACCTGAATCTGAGGCAGCACCTGGCACGGCTGGGACGGAAGTCGCTGTCGTTCTCAAAATCGGTGGAGCTGCATGACAAAGTCATCGGGCATTATCTGAACATAAAACACTATCAATAAGTTGGAGTCATTACCAGGAGTATTAATAGGATCTTTTATTTATGGCTTTATTCCCTCAGCGTGGATTGCCGCTCATGCAGGAGCAGATAATCCCTTCGCCATCCCATTAAGCGCCGTTGTCGGTATTCCGCTGTATATCCGGGCTGAGGCAGTTATCCCTCTGGCATCTGTTCTGATGACAAAAGGAATGGGTCTGGGAGCATTAATGGCATTAATCATCGGCAGTGCCGGCGCAAGCCTGACGGAAGTGATATTACTTAAATCAATGTTCAGAATGCCGATGATAGCTGCATTCCTGACGGTTATATTAGGTATGGCTATCTTGATGGGCTATTTGACTCAATTGCTATTTTAAATAGATGCCAGCAGTAAACTATAAGATGCATAGTTAGTGCCATATCCTTCTAAGTAGAAAATCATAGACAGGATAATCCTTAGACTGGCCCCCTGAATCTCCAGACAACCAGTATCACTTAAATAAGTGATAGTCTTAATACTAGTTTTTAGACTAGTCATTGGAGTACAGATGATTGATGTCTTAGGGCCGGAGAAACGCAGACGGCGTACCACACAGGAAAAGATCGCAATTGTTCAGCAGAGCTTTGAACCGGGGATGACGGTCTCCCTCGTTGCCCGGCAACATGGTGTAGCAGCCAGCCAGTTATTTCTCTGGCGTAAGCAATACCAGGAAGGAAGTCTTACTGCTGTGGCCGCCGGAGAACAGGTTGTTCCTGCCTCTGAACTTGCTGCCGCCATGAAGCAGATTAAAG
>NZ_MECT01000328.1:0-1139 GCF_001722145.1 Shigella sp. FC1544 | reverse complement strand
CAAGGCGAGCTTCATTTAACGCCTTACGCAGTTGCAGAATTTCAGATTCCAGTTCAGCCACCGTGCGGGAACCAGGAGTACCGAGCCCTTTTCTGGCGGCGGTAACCCATTGTCCTAAAGTGCCTTCAGGAAGGGATAATCGGGAAGCGCCTTCACTGATCGAAAGTTGATTTTCAAGAACCGTTCTGACAGCTTCGGCTTTGAACTCTTTAGAGTAACGTTGGTTTTTTCTGCTCATTATTAGCTCCTTCTGATGCCATTCTATTTCAGGAAGGAGTGTCCGTTAAACTCAGGCTACCTCAGCATTCGTGTCTCGTTATCCATTGATATTCTTTACTTTATCACGTCTTCGTGGAAAAGCGTTCTGTTCTGGATTTTGACGGCGTTAATTTTGCTGAATATGGTCCGGATGCACTTCCGTTTATACCAAAATGTGTCGCGAGAAAATATTAGTGATGCGATGACTGGACTGTATAATCGCAAAATTTTAACCCCTGAACTGGAGCAGCGGTTGCAGAAACTGGTGCAATCCGGTTCTTCGGTGATGTTTATTGCAATTGACATGGACAAGTTAAAGCAAATAAATGACACCCTCGGTCATCAGGAGGGGGATTTAGCGATTACGTTATTAGCTCAGGCGATTAAACAATCGATTCGTAAAAGTGATTATGCCATCCGACTCGGTGGCGATGAATTCTGCATCATTCTTGTCGATTCGACGCCGCAAATTGCAGCACAACTGCCTGAACGTATCGAAAAACGTCTGCAACATATCGCGCCGCAGAAAGAAATCGGCTTCTCTTCCGGTATTTACGCGATGAAAGAAAACGATACGTTTGAGGTAGCCTGAGTTTAACGGACACTCCTTCCTGAAATAGAATGGCATCAGAAGGAGCTAATAATGAGCAGAAAAAACCAACGTTACTCTAAAGAGTTCAAAGCCGAAGCTGTCAGAACGGTTCTTGAAAATCAACTTTCGATCAGTGAAGGCGCTTCCCGATTATCCCTTCCTGAAGGCACTTTAGGACAATGGGTTACCGCCGCCAGAAAAGGGCTCGGTACTCCTGGTTCCCGCACGGTGGCTGAACTGGAATCTGAAATTCTGCAACTGCGTAAGGCGTTAAATGAAGCTCGCCTTG
>NZ_MECT01000327.1:0-1156 GCF_001722145.1 Shigella sp. FC1544 | reverse complement strand
TCCGGGATTTGGCCCGGGCATGGGCATCTGCCCGCGATGATTTACGGCATGCAAGGCAACGTCTGAAATCGTTTCTTCTGGTTCATGGGGTCCATTATGCCGGGCGGGCGGCGGTTGGCTGCCCGCCAGCCATTTGGGAAAATCACGTAGCGGCATCGGCTGTGCGTACAAATACCCTTGCAAAATATGCACGCCATGACGGCGCAAATACTTCGCCTGTTCTTGCGTTTCCACGCCCTCCGCCACCAGTTCAATATTCAGTCTTTGCCCCAGCGCGATGATGATATCGGTCACCGTCGAGTTAACCGCGTCAGAACCTATAGCTGCGGTAAATGACTTATCAATTTTCAGCACGTCAGGACGTAATGTTTCAAGCCAGGAAAATGAACTGTTGCCGGTGCCGAAGTCATCAATCGCCAGTTTGACGTTTTTACGATGTAGCTCGCGGGCAATCCGATAATCAACATCCAGTAAGGCATCGCGTTCGGTGATTTCGAGGATCAGTTGCTGAATCGGGTGAGCGCTAAACCAGTACTGATTGAGATCTTTTATCAGCACACCACGGCGAAAATGGCTGGGTGCGACGTTAATGCCAACATGAAACTGACTACTCATCGGGAAAACATGGCGCTGACGAATGGTTTCTGCCATCACATAGCGGGTCAGTGGCACAATTAAATGATGTTCTTCCGCGATAGGAATAAACACATCCGGTGAAATCCGGCCCTGACGCGGATTGTTCCAGCGCAGCAAAATCTCTACACCAATACATTGCTGGCTGCGCGCATTAAGCAAAGGCTGACAGAACAATTCGAACTCATGTTGCGCCAGGCCCAGATTGATTTCGCGGGAAAAGCTCATCCGGTAAGCGGTCGCCAGCCAGGCGATGTAGCCCACCAGTAAACTGAGGTGTACTGGCAATAGCGGACACTACCATTTGTTCTTTTTTAAGCAGCCATCTGATGATATTTTTCCCTGAAGGCTGCCGGGGAGATATTCCCCAGACGAGAGTGACGACGCTGACGATTGTAGAAAATCTCAATGTATTCCCGTATTACTGAGATGGCTTCATCCCGGTTATTAAAACGATAGTGGCTCAGGCTCTCATTTTTCAGCGTTCCCCAGAAGCTTTCCATCGGAGCGTTGTCGTAACAGT
>NZ_MECT01000326.1:0-1160 GCF_001722145.1 Shigella sp. FC1544 | reverse complement strand
GCCGCCTGGCGGGTTTTTTATGACTGAAATCGCGTCAGTACAGTAAACGCGCTGGTGGCGGTGAATACCTGTCTTTCAGCTTGCTGGCTTTTTCGACAAGAGTTATTGGTGTGTCACGTTAACCGGAAAAGGGAAAAAGACATGCTGAAACAGCAGGATATGACAGAAACCGCCAGAGTGGTGTTTAATGAATTAAGCGTCACCGAACCGGCGACAGTCGGGGAGATTGCGCAGAATACTTACCTTTCACGCGAACGCTGCCAGTTAATACTGACCCAGCTGGTTATGGCGGGTCTGGCAGACTATCAGTTCGGTTGTTACAGACGCCTTCCGCAGTGAAGGCTTTTTTATTTGTGGTAAATGGGCGGTTGTGGGTGTTAGGGGCACCCACCAGCCATCTGCTCATGCGTTGGGGTCACAAGCAAACCTCAGGCCCATCTGCTTTGCGCAAAAGCGGTATGAGCCTATCAGAGAAGTGCTTATTGATCTATGGCTAATACTGTAAAAATATCCAGTTGTGAGTTAATCAACGCCGACTGCCTGGAATTTATCCGGTCGTTACCCGAAAATTCTGTTGACCTGATAGTCACGGACCCGCCGTACTTTAAAGTGAAGCCTGAGGGCTGGGATAACCAGTGGAAGGGCGACGATGATTACCTGAAGTGGCTGGACCAGTGTCTGGCGCAGTTCTGGCGGGTGCTGAAACCTGCCGGAAGTCTTTACCTGTTCTGTGGTCATCGCCTGGCATCTGATATCGAAATCATGATGCGTGAACGCTTCAGTGTGCTGAACCATATTATCTGGGCAAAGCCGTCCGGACGCTGGAACGGGTGCAACAAGGAAAGCCTGCGGGCGTATTTCCCCGCCACAGAGCGCATTCTGTTCGCGGAACATTATCAGGGGCCGTACCGCCCGAAAGATGATGGCTATGAGGCGAAGGGCAGGGTACTGAAACAGCATGTGATGGCCCCGCTGATTGCTTACTTTCGTGATGCGCGAGCTGCCCTGGGGATAACGGCAAAACAGATTGCAGATGCCACAGGAAAGAAAAACATGGTGTCGCACTGGTTCAGTGCCAGTCAGTGGCAGCTACCGAACGAAAGCGATTATCTGAAATTACAGTCGCTGTTTGCCCGGGTGGCAGAAGAGAAACATCAGCG
>NZ_MECT01000325.1:0-1165 GCF_001722145.1 Shigella sp. FC1544 | reverse complement strand
CTCCAGGTTGTGTGACATGGGAACTCATTCTGGATGGTTACTCTGAAAGCTCATATTCTGCCACACCCCGATTTGCAGCCGCCAGGCTGCCGTGGTTCAGGCATTTCATTATCAAAATCACATTAAACGGCCGTAATCAGACATGATTTGTGCGCCGACACAGATCATCGTCACAATGTTCAGGTCTCTGCCATTGTTTTTATCAGGGGATCGCTTTTCCCGTAAGTGATTCTGTATAGCGTTCTGTTACTATTTGCGATAACATTAATTGCATAGCAAATTGTTACCAATGGAGGTTTTTATGTCTACAGCTGCAAGCGTCCGTAAAACACCGCGAGAACATCAGATTAACATCCGGGCAACTGATGAGGAACGAGCCGTTATTGATTATGCTGCGAGCTTGGTCAATAAGAACCGTACCGATTTCATCATGGAACTGGCGTACCAGGAAGCTAAAAACATTATCCTGGATCAACGTTTATTTGTGCTGGATAACGAACGTTATGATTCGTTTATTACGCAACTGGAAGCTCCTGTGCAGAATGCAGAAGGGCGTGAACGTCTGATGGCGGTAAAGCCTGAATGGAAATAAATGTCACCGCGCCAGCATTGTTGACGGATGAGCATATACTTCAGCCATTTGACTGTGGAAATGAGGTGCTAAGTAACTGGTTACGTGGTCGGGCTATGAAAAACCAGATGCTCAATGCTTCTCGCACGTTCGTTATTTGCTTGGAGGATACTTTACGTGTTGTGGGATACTACTCATTAGCTACTGGTTCCGTCACTCATGCCGAGCTTGGTCGCAGTTTGCGGCATAACATGCCCAATCCTGTCCCTGTTGTTCTGTTAGGGCGTCTGGCTGTTGATGTTTGTACCCAGGGGCATGGTTTCGGTAAATGGCTACTAAGTGATGCCATTCACCGGGTTGTCAATCTGGCTGATCAGGTTGGCATTAAGGCTGTTATGGTACATGCAATTGATGATGACGCCAGAGCATTTTATGAGCGTTTTGGTTTTGTTCAGTCAGTTGTGGCACCTAATACCTTGTTTTATAAAGTCTGAGTCTGAGGTAGCCTGAGTTTAACGGACACTCCTTCCTGAAATAGAATGGCATCAGAAGGAGCCAATAATGAGCAGAAAAACCCAACGTTACTCTACGGAG
>NZ_MECT01000324.1:0-1167 GCF_001722145.1 Shigella sp. FC1544 | reverse complement strand
CTTTAATCTGCTTCATGGCGGCAGCAAGTTCAGAGGCAGGAACAACCTGTTCTCCGGCGGCCACAGCAGTAAGACTTCCTTCCTGGTATTGCTTACGCCAGAGAAATAACTGGCTGGCTGCTACACCATGTTGCCGGGCAACGAGGGAGACCGTCATCCCCGGTTCAAAGCTCTGCTGAACAATTGCGATCTTTTCCTGTGTGGTACGCCGTCTGCGTTTCTCCGGCCCTAAGACATCAATCATCTGTACTCCAATGACTAGTCTAAAAACTAGTATTAAGACTATCACTTATTTAAGTGATACTGGTTGTCTGGAGATTCAGGGGGCCAGTCTACAGTTCTTTCAATGGGTGGTTTCCCAGACGGGAAACCAGGTATGCAGCCATTCGAGTTTTTTCTTTGTGAGTTGTAGCTGCAATATCTCCATTTTTCAGTCGCGTGTCCTGTATTTTCAGATATCGATCAACCCATGCCTTTAATCTGATACCCCGACGTTTTGTTGCTGACGGACTTTCATCAATTTTGCGCATGAAATATTCAGCTTCTGCTGCAGCTATTCGCTGATTGGCTGTGGAAGCGATTTTTTCTGCCTTACCTTTGTCTGTTCCGAGTCCGTGAAATTTTCCAGTCACAGGATTTTTATACTGGTAGTAAACTCTGCCAGTTCTGCGATCAAACTTTTCGTAAAGACCGGCTACGTCAGTGCTGTTTTTTCGTGGCCTCGGTGACATGAGTTAAAATCTCCTTCAGTGCATCATCATCGCCAGTATGAATTTCCGGCGCAATTCCCGTTTCACCAGGCCCAACAAATACTGCTCGGCGATCTATCAGCCAACGCCCACGAATTTTTTGTGGTCTTGGAACGATGTATCCTAGTTTTCCGTATTTCACCAGGGTAGTGTTTGTTATTGGGAGACTGAACCGTTTTGGTTTCCACTCGTCGAGCGGGTAATGCTGCCAACTTACTGATTTAGTGTATGATGGTGATTTTAAGGTGCTTGCGTGGCTTCCATTTCCATCAGATGTCCTTCCTGCTCCGCTACTGAAGGCGTGGTGCGTAACGGCAAAAGCACTGCCGGACATCAGCGCTATCTCTGCTCTCATTGCCGTAAAACATGGCAACTACAGTTCACTTACACCGCCTCTCAGCCCGGTACGCACCAGAAA
>NZ_MECT01000323.1:0-1183 GCF_001722145.1 Shigella sp. FC1544 | reverse complement strand
GATGTCGCATTCCAGATTATCAATGACGAATTATATCTTGATGGCAACGCTCGTCAGAACCTAGCCACTTTCTGCCAGACCTGGGACGACGAAAATGTCCACAAATTGATGGATTTATCCATTAACAAAAACTGGATCGACAAAGAAGAATATCCGCAATCCGCAGCCATCGACCTGCGTTGCGTAAATATGGTTGCCGATCTGTGGCATGCGCCTGCGCCGAAAAATGGTCAGGCCGTTGGCACCAACACCATTGGTTCTTCCGAGGCCTGTATGCTCGGCGGGATGGCGATGAAATGGCGTTGGCGCAAGCGTATGGAAGCTGCAGGCAAACCAACGGATAAACCAAACCTGGTGTGCGGTCCGGTACAAATCTGCTGGCATAAATTCGCCCGCTACTGGGATGTGGAGCTGCGTGAGATCCCTATGCGCCCCGGTCAGTTGTTTATGGACCCGAAACGCATGATTGAAGCCTGTGACGAAAACACCATCGGTGTGGTGCCGACTTTCGGCGTGACCTACACCGGTAACTATGAGTTCCCACAACCGCTGCACGATGCGCTGGATAAATTCCAGGCCGACACCGGTATCGACATCGACATGCACATCGACGCTGCCAGCGGTGGCTTCCTGGCACCGTTCGTCGCCCCGGATATCGTCTGGGACTTCCGCCTGCCGCGTGTGAAATCGATCAGTGCTTCAGGCCATAAATTCGGTCTGGCTCCGCTGGGCTGCGGCTGGGTTATCTGGCGTGACGAAGAAGCGCTGCCGCAGGAACTGGTGTTCAACGTTGACTACCTGGGTGGTCAAATTGGTACTTTTGCCATCAACTTCTCCCGCCCGGCGGGTCAGGTAATTGCACAGTACTATGAATTCCTGCGCCTCGGTCGTGAAGGCTATACCAAAGTACAGAACGCCTCTTACCAGGTTGCCGCTTATCTGGCGGATGAAATCGCCAAACTGGGGCCGTATGAGTTCATCTGTACGGGTCGCCCGGACGAAGGCATCCCGGCGGTTTGCTTCAAACTGAAAGATGGTGAAGATCCGGGATACACCCTGTACGACCTCTCTGAACGTCTGCGTCTGCGCGGCTGGCAGGTTCCGGCCTTCACTCTCGGCGGTGAAGCCACCGACATCGTGGTGATGCGCATTATGTGTCGTCGCGGCTTCGAAATGGACTTTG
>NZ_MECT01000322.1:0-1204 GCF_001722145.1 Shigella sp. FC1544 | reverse complement strand
TTGAGAAGCGGTGTAAGTGAACTGCAGTTGCCATGTTTTACGGCAGTGAGAGCAGAGATAGCGCTGATGTCCGGCAGTGCTTTTGCCGTTACGCACCACCCCGTCAGTAGCTGAACAGGAGGGACAGCTGATAGAAACAGAAGCCACTGGAGCACCTCAAAAACACCATCATACACTAAATCAGTAAGTTGGCAGCATCACCACTGCTGGCATAGGAATTATTGGCAACCTGTAACGTAAATTCATTAAACGTATCGCGTTGCAGGTTTTGCCGTAAAACAGAAGTCAGCATCCAGCTATCTTTCATTTCAAAATAACTGTTGTCATTTTCGTTATCTTGTTGTTGATCCGTTTTATTAGGTGCGGAATATTTAGCCATTAATGATAATGTCGCATCATCCCATAACGGGATATTGCGATAACGAACATCCACAGAATTGGTATTCATCTGGCTGGTACGCGAAAAATCACGAGAGTAAACATCGACATCATCACGGCTTAAGGACATATCAAACAGCCCTACACCAAGTGCCCAGTTTTCAATCCCCACACCCGCGGCGACATCCGTGGTTAAGGTTTTCCAGTCCAGCATCTGGATCTCATATTGCGGGAGTTTATGTTTGCCGACCCAGAAGTCTGCCTCTGGTGCGAAGGGTAAAAAACCTCGCGTTGTCAGGTAAATATCGCTGAACTGCATGATATTTTCATTGGCACTGTCACCAAACCAGGCATCGTTATACTGCTCACCCACGTTGCCATCATAGGTAACGACCGCATTTGCCGTTTTACCGTCCTGATTATAAACACGCTGATTTAAGGTCAGGTCAAACCAACCGCTCATCTCATTACCAAAACGTCCCAGTGAACCGCCCCGGGAATCCTGGAGACTAAACTTCCTGAGAAAGAGGTAAACAGGATGACTAAAAATACTCGTTTTTCCCCCGAAGTCCGTCAACGGGCAGTCCGTATGGTTCTGGAAAGTCAGGGCGAATATGACTCACAATGGGCGACAATTTGTTCCATTGCTCCAAAGATTGGCTGTACGCCGGAGACTCTGCGTGTCTGGGTTCGCCAGCATGAGCGGGATACCGGAGGCGGTGATGGCGGGCTCACCACCGCTGAACGTCAGCGTCTGAAAGAGCTGGAACGTGAAAATCGTGAACTGCGCCGCAGTAACGATATCCTTCGCCAGGCTTCCGCTTAT
>NZ_MECT01000321.1:0-27721 GCF_001722145.1 Shigella sp. FC1544 | reverse complement strand
GCAGCGTTACGGCTGCAATAAAGCCGGATATAAAGCTGCAACCTACCCGTCATGTCAAAACAATGGATGCCTTGCAAACGGGATGCGTTCATATAAAAAACTGTGAGTAAGCGGGTGATAAATGGTAAAAGTCATCTTGCTATAACAAGGCTTGCAGTGGAATAATGAAGCCGTTTCCGTGTCCATCCTTGTTAAAACAAGAAATTTTACGGAATAACCCATTTTGCCCGACCGATCATCCACGCAGCAATGGCGTAAGACGTATTGATCTTTCAGGCAGTTAGCGGGCTGCGGGTTGCAGTCCTTACCGGCAGATGGAAATATTTCTGGAGAGTAATACCCAGTCTGTTTCTTTGATAATTGCGCTGTTTTTCCGCATGAAAAACGGGCAACCGACACTCTGCGCCTCTTTGAGCTGACGATAACCGTGAGGTTGGCGACGCGACTAGACACGAGGCCATCGGTTCACACCCGGAAAGGCGTTACTTTGCCCGCAGCTTAGTCGTCAATGTAAGAATAATGAGTAAGTTACGATGAAAAGAATGTTAATCAACGCAACTCAGCAGGAAGAGTTGCGCGTTGCCCTTGTAGATGGGCAGCGTCTGTATGACCTGGATATCGAAAGTCCAGGGCACGAGCAGAAAAAGGCAAACATCTACAAAGGTAAAATCACCCGCATTGAACCGAGTCTGGAAGCTGCTTTTGTTGATTACGGCGCTGAACGTCACGGTTTCCTCCCACTAAAAGAAATTGCCCGCGAATATTTCCCTGCTAACTACAGTGCTCATGGTCGTCCCAACATTAAAGATGTGTTGCGTGAAGGTCAGGAAGTCATTGTTCAGATCGATAAAGAAGAGCGCGGCAACAAAGGCGCGGCATTAACCACCTTTATCAGTCTGGCGGGTAGCTATCTGGTTCTGATGCCGAACAACCCGCGCGCGGGTGGCATTTCTCGCCGTATCGAAGGCGACGACCGTACCGAATTAAAAGAAGCACTGGCAAGCCTTGAACTGCCGGAAGGCATGGGGCTTATCGTGCGCACCGCTGGCGTCGGCAAATCTGCTGAGGCGCTGCAATGGGATTTAAGCTTCCGTCTGAAACACTGGGAAGCCATCAAAAAAGCCGCTGAAAGCCGCCCGGCCCCGTTCCTGATTCATCAGGAGAGCAACGTAATCGTTCGCGCTTTCCGCGATTACTTACGCCAGGACATCGGCGAAATCCTTATCGATAACCCGAAAGTGCTCGAACTGGCACGTCAGCATATCGCTGCATTAGGTCGCCCGGATTTCAGCAGCAAAATCAAACTGTACACCGGCGAGATCCCGCTGTTCAGCCACTACCAGATCGAGTCGCAGATCGAGTCCGCCTTCCAGCGTGAAGTCCGTCTGCCGTCCGGTGGTTCGATTGTTATCGACAGTACCGAAGCGTTAACTGCCATCGACATCAACTCCGCACGCGCGACCCGCGGCGGCGATATCGAAGAAACCGCGTTTAACACCAACCTCGAAGCTGCCGATGAGATTGCTCGTCAGCTGCGCCTGCGTGACCTCGGCGGCCTGATTGTTATCGACTTCATCGACATGACGCCTGTACGCCACCAGCGTGCGGTAGAAAACCGTCTGCGTGAAGCGGTGCGTCAGGACCGTGCGCGTATTCAAATCAGCCATATTTCTCGCTTTGGCCTGCTGGAAATGTCCCGTCAGCGCCTGAGCCCATCACTGGGTGAATCCAGTCATCACGTTTGTCCGCGTTGTTCTGGTACTGGCACCGTGCGTGACAACGAATCGCTGTCGCTCTCTATTCTGCGTCTGATCGAAGAAGAAGCGCTGAAAGAGAACACCCAGGAAGTTCACGCCATTGTTCCTGTACCAATCGCTTCTTACCTGCTGAATGAAAAACGTTCTGCGGTAAATGCCATTGAAACTCGTCAGGACGGTGTGCGCTGCGTGATTGTGCCAAACGATCAGATGGAAACCCCGCACTACCACGTGCTGCGCGTGCGTAAAGGGGAAGAAACCCCAACCTTAAGCTACATGCTGCCGAAGCTGCATGAAGAAGCGATGGCGCTGCCGTCTGAAGAAGAGTTCGCTGAACGTAAGCGTCCGGAACAACCTGCGCTGGCAACCTTTGCCATGCCGGATGTGCCGCCAGCGCCAACGCCAGCTGAACCTGCCGCGCCTGTTGTAGCTCCAGCACCGAAAGCTGCACCGGCAACACCAGCAGCTCCTGCACAACCTGGGCTGTTGAGCCGCTTCTTCGGCGCACTGAAAGCGCTGTTCAGCGGTAGTGAAGAAACCAAACCGACCGAGCAACCAGCACCGAAAGCAGAAGCGAAACCGGAACGTCAACAGGATCGTCGCAAGCCTCGTCAGAACAACCGCCGTGACCGTAATGAGCGCCGCGACACCCGTAGTGAACGTACTGAAGGCAGCGATAATCGCGAAGAAAACCGTCGTAATCGTCGCCAGGCACAGCAGCAGACTGCCGAGACGCGTGAGAGCCGTCAGCAAGCTGAGGTAACGGAAAAAGCACGTACCACCGACGAGCAGCAAGCGCCGCGTCGTGAACGTAGCCGCCGCCGTAACGATGATAAACGTCAGGCGCAACAAGAAGCGAAGGCGCTGAATGTTGAAGAGCAATCTGTTCAGGAAACCGAACAGGAAGAACGTGTACGTCCGGTTCAGCCGCGTCGTAAACAGCGTCAGCTCAATCAGAAAGTGCGTTACGAGCAAAGCGTAGCCGAAGAAGCGGTAGTCGCACCGGTGGTTGAAGAAACTGCCGCTGCCGAACCAATTGTTCAGGAAGCTCCAGCTCCACGCACAGAACTGGTGAAAGTCCCGCTGCCAGTCGTAGCGCAAACTGCACCAGAACAGCAAGAAGAGAACAATGCTGATAACCGTGACAACGGTGGCATGCCGCGTCGTTCTCGCCGCTCGCCTCGTCACCTGCGCGTGAGTGGTCAGCGTCGTCGTCGCTATCGTGACGAGCGTTATCCAACCCAGTCGCCAATGCCGTTGACCGTAGCGTGCGCGTCTCCGGAACTGGCCTCTGGCAAAGTCTGGATCCGCTATCCAATTGTACGTCCGCAAGATGTACAAGTTGAAGAGCAGCGCGAACAGGAAGAAGTACAAGTGCAGCCGATGGTGACTGAGGTCCCTGTCGCCGCCGCTGTCGAACCGGTTGTTAGCGCGCCAGTTGTTGAAGAAATGGCTGAAGTCGTAGAAGCCCCCGTACCGGTTGCCGAACCGCAACCGGAAGTGGTTGAAACGACGCATCCTGAAGTGATTGCCGCCGCGGTAACTGAACAGCCGCAGGTGATTACCGAGTCTGATGTTGCCGTAGCCCAGGAAGTTGCAGAACACGCAGAACCGGTGGTTGAACCGCAGGAAGAGACGGCAGATATTGAAGAAGTTGCCGAAACTGCTGAGGTTGTGGTTGCAGAACCTGAAGTTGTTGCTCAACCTGCCGCGCCAGTCGTCGCTGAAGTCGCAGCAGAAGTTGAAACGGTAGCCGCGGTTGAACCAGAGATCACCGTTGAGCATAACCACGCTACCGCGCCAATGACGCGCGCTCCGGCACCGGAATATGTTCCGGAGGCACCGCATCACAGTGACTGGCAGCGCCCTACTTTTGCCTTCGAAGGTAAAGGTGCCGCAGGTGGTCATACGGCAACGCATCATGCCTCTGCCGCTCCTGCGCGTCCGCAACCTGTTGAGTAATAATTAGCTCAAAGTAATCAAGCCCTGGTAACTGCCAGGGCTTTTTTATTTCATGTTTGAATCAACATATTAAAATTCATCAAATGGCATCCTTGCTAACCAACAATGCTAAATAGGCAAAAAAATGCCCGCCCCGGCGATCCCTGAGCGGGCAGACAAAACATACCCAGTTTCATGATATGTTTTAAAGCGAGCTTATTTGTTGAGCTGGAAGAGCGACAATCCCTGCATATCGGTAAATGCTTTATACGATGCCTGCAATGCCGTTTGCTGCATGATGTAAGATGAAATAGTTGCATTCCAGTCCACATCAACCAGATCGCTCATCTGCTGCGTTTGCCCTAAAGCGCGATCGCTACCTAAGGAATCCAGCGACTCCAGTTCGTTCAGCTGCGTGCCTAATTCCGCGCGAACGGTAAGGACATTATTCAGCGAGTTTTTCAGTCCACGGTTGGTTTTATCCAATGCCGCAGCGGCGATTTCTTTATCCGCTTCGCTATCCGCGACCGGCGTTTTCAGGGCTGCGATGGCGCTATCCAGCATGGCAAAAAGATTGGTTTCAGAAGCGCTACCGTCTGGCTCCGCAACTGCGTTGCTGGTAATACTGTCGAAAATTTTGTCACCCGTGTGCCCTATCACCATCGAACGCGAAGCATCGACCTGTTGCTTAATACTTTCTGCTCCACCGACGTATTTCCCTTTCTCTTCGCTAAACGGCGCAGTCTCTGTTTTATAACCGGCAAAAATGTAGCGCCCGTTACCGTCAGTGGTGTTCGCCAGATTCAGCAACTGGTCACGAAGCCCCTGAATATCCGTAGCCAGCGAGGCCCGGTCATCGTCACTCAAGGTGCCATTGCTGGCGTAGACAATTTTTTCCTGAGCATTCTGGATAGCAGTGGTGACCTGGCTAAGTACACTCTCTTCCAGTGACACTTTTTGAGTGGCGAAAGTACGCGCCAGCGTGTACTGGCTGTTTTGCGCCTGTGCCTGGGAGAGAACTACGGCTTGTGATGCTGCAATGGGATCGTCAGAAGGGTTAACGACTCGCTTACCTGTCGACATCTGCTCGCCGTACTTCATCCATTCCGCCTGAGAATTGGTGATGCCACGCATGTTTTGCTGGTACATCATCTGGGTACTGAAACGCATCTTATCTCCCCTTAGCGAATGTTAATCAGCGCATCAAAAATCGCGTTTGCCGTCTGCAGAACCTGCGCATTCGCCAGGTAATACTGCTGAAAACGTTGCAGATTTCCGTACTCTTCGTCGAGATTGACGCCAGAGATAGACTGCTGCTGATTGGAAAGCTGCGTCACCACATTACCTTGCGTGGCGCTACTGGTTTTCAACGTCGCGGTTTTATTACCGATATCACTCACTAACGAGGCATAAGCGTCGTTAAAGGATTTCGCACCGCCCACCGTTTTACTGTTGCTTTGCAGATCCAGCAGGGCCTGACCGTTGCGGTTATCGCTATCACCCGCATCTTTTTCGCTCGCCATCGCTATTTTCGCTTCGTCGGTGATTAATACATCCATGTTGACGATGGCGTCACTTACTGGTTTCAGCGTGAAGCTGTCGTTAACGGCAGGCGTTCCTGTAAACGTCAACTCCAGACCATCAAATGCCACTTTACCGTTGGCATCCGGCGTCACCGTAAAAGTGGTATTGCTGGCAAGGCGGGTGACCTGCCACTGATTATTATCGAACGAGATTTTGTAATCTGTCGCCAGTACCGCGGAGGCATCAGTTACCGTGGCACCGATCGCAACGTCACCTTTGTTTTTCGTGTTTTGCAAAACCGCGGGCTTACCGATAGCAAAGAAATCTTCACCAGCATCGCCGTTGGCATCAAATCCGGCTTTGTGTTGGGTGTTGAAAGCCTCGGCAAATGCCAGCGCCAGTTGTCCAAGCGTATTACGCGTCTGGTCCAGATCCTGAGAACGGAATGTCAGAATGCCGCCCAGCGACCCGGTATTCAGTAATTTCTCCGGGATCTCAATATTGCCTGCCGTCCCATCAACGTAAGCGACAGTCGTACGAGAAGGGTCGGCGCTGGAAGGAACTGCCGCCAGTTGCCGCGCCGTACTTCCCTGAACCAGTGAGTAACCATTGGCCATCGTGATGTTATAAGTGCCGCCATCCTGAACGCTGACTTCTACACCAACAATCTGGTTTAATTCGCTCACCAGTTGATCGCGTTGATCCAGCAGATTGTTAGGTGACGCCCCTGCCCCCACGCCTGTCAGGCGGGAGATTTGGTCGTTCAGGCTGGCGATTTGTTTAGCGTAATTGTTGATCTGATCAACGCTGGCACCTATCGCGATATTGACCTGTTTGTCCTGGTCGCGAAGATACTGATCGGTGGTTTTAAACTGATTCACCAACCCTTCTGATTTCCCAATCAGCGCCTGGCGCGCTGCCGGGTCTTCCGCGTTACTCACCAGCGTTTGCAGGCTGGTGAAGAAATCCTGCATCTGTGTTGCCAGCGAAGAGGTACTGGTGGAGAGCATATTGTCGATTTTCGACATCTGCTCATAGCGGGCAGTCAGGCCGCTACTTTGCGTCTGCGCCGCACGTAACTGGTTGGTGATAAACGCATCATACTCACGCTGCACACCAGAAACGTAGACACCATTGCCAACCCAGCCGCCAGCGCCCAACGTGCTATTGGCCTGCGCCATAATAGTGGTTTGGCGGGTATATCCGGCAACGTTATAGCTGGAGATATTATTACTTGCCGTATTTAACGCCGCCTGGGCCGCGTTCAGTCCGCTCATGGCGTTATTAATCAAGCTGGACATGGAGGTTCCTTATAAGCCTTCAATTACAGAGTATTATCGGCAGCGACCCGCCGGACTTGAGTTATTCAGAACAGATTATCAATGTTCATACTGTAGGTTTTGCTCACCTTGTCGCTTATCGATTTCATCTGCTGAATCATGTTGGTGAGTTTGCGGGCATAGTGAGGATCGGTGGCATAGCCCGCGTCCTGTAGGGCCTGCGCCCCCTGCTCCGCACTCGTGGCGGTGGTCACGGCGGCGTAGCGCGGGTTACGCGTTAACAGCCCAACGTAATCCGACTATGCTTCCAGATACGAGCTGTAGACCCGAAACTTCGCTTTTACTTTCTTCGCTTCGCCGTTTTCATATTCAGTCGTGGTGATTTCAGTAACTGGCCCTTTCCAGTTGCCAGAGGCTTTGACACCAAACAGGTTATAGCTCGGCTCGCCGTTTTCGCGGCGGATTTGCCGTTGCCCCCAACCAGATTCCAGCGCCGCCTGAGCGAGGATCAAATGATGTGGCACACCGCTTTGCTGGCTTGCCAGTTGGGCGGGCAGCGAGAGTTGCGCGAGGAATGCTTTACTGTCACCCGGCAGCGAATCATCGTAGTTACGTGGCACGGCCTTTTGCACCAGCTGCGAAAACGCCTGATTTTGATAACGCACCACAGTTTCGAGCGGGAATTTCATCGGTGCTGCTGGCGTGGACTCCTCTGGCAATGGTTGTTCTGGCGTCATCTGTTTAACCATCATCTCTGCAAGCCCCAGACCTTTGCCCGCCGTCATCTGTTGGGCAATCTGCTGGTCATACATACTGGTATACAGGCAAGTGTGCTCGCTGCTGAACAGGCCATCTTTTGGTAAAGCGTCGCGCATGCTTTTCAACATCATCTGCACGAACATCCCTTCCACCTGACGGGCCACCGGACGGATATTTGCCGCCGGATCTTCGCCCGCTTTCGCCTTTAGTTCGTTGAGTGATTGCGCATCCCAGGCCGCACTTGCCAGTAGTTTGCTGTCGCTGATCATCAGATGATTTCCAGTTTTGCCCGCAGACATCCCGCACTTTGCATTGATTGCAGTATGGACATCAGATCCATCGGCGTAGCGCCCAGCGCATTGAGCGCGCGCACCACGTTATTGAGCCTGGCGCTGGAACGTACGCTTTGCAGCGAACCGCCGCTCTGGCGTAAATCGATCTGCGTTTGTGGAGTAACCACAGTCTGTCCACCACCAAACGGTGTATCTGGCTGGCTGACATTGGCCTGACGATTAACTGTTACTGAGAGATTCCCCTGCGCTACCGCGCAGCTGTCGAGGGTCACTTCGCGATTCATCACCACCGAACCGGTGCGCGAGTTAATCACTACTTTAGCGTCCTGCGGGGTGACATTAACCTGCATATTCTGGATATCGGCAAGGAAGCGGACCTGGGAACTGTTGCCACTCGGTACGCGCACCTGAATAGTCCGCGCATCTAACGCGGTGGCGCTGCCATATCCACGCACGCGGTTGATGGTGTCAGCGATTTGCTGCGCCATGCTGAAATCTTCGTCGTTAAGTTGCAAATTAAGGGTATTCCCGACGCCAAACTGGCTGGGCAATTCACGTTCAATAACCGCACCATTGGTGATCCGTCCACCGTTCAGTTGGTTAACCTGAACACTGCTACCGCCAGCGGAGGCTCCTGCGCCGCCAACCAGAATATTGCCCTGCGCCAGCGCATACACCTGACTGTCAACGCCCTTAAGCGGTGTCATCAACAACGTACCTCCACGCAAGCTTTTGGCATTACCCATGGAAGAAACCACCACATCGATGGTTTGCCCCTGACGTCCAAACGGAGGAAGTGACGCTGTCACCATTACCGCAGCGACGTTTTTTAGCTGCATATTGGTGCCCGTCGGAACGGTAATTCCCAGCTGTGAGAGCATGTTATTAAGCGTTTGTGTGGTAAACGGCGTCTGGGTTGTCTGGTCACCGGTGCCATCCAGCCCCACCACCAGACCATAGCCAATCAGTGAGTTTTGCCTTACCCCCTGAACACTGGTGAGATCGCGAATACGCTCAGCCTGAGCCGCCGTCGTGACCAGTAGAAGAATTAATGCAGAGAGAAATTTAATCACCACAGCCTCACTTACATTGGCGACAGGTTAAGGAAGAAACGCTGCAACCAGCCCATATTTTGCGCTTCGTTAATGTAGCCATTGCCTACGTATTCAATGCGCGCATCCACCACCTGAGTAGACGGTACGGTATTGCTGCCGCTGATAGTGCGTGGATTAACCACGCCAGAGAAGCGAATAAATTCGGTACCCTGATTAATGGCAATCTGTTTTTCACCCACCACATGCAGGTTGCCGTTGACCAGTACCTGGTCAACCGTCACCGTCAACGTGCCGCTAAAGGTATTGCTGGCATTGGCCCCGCCCTTTCCGTTGAACGTGTTACCACCGGAGGCTTCGACATCGGCACGAACGTTACCAAACAGCCCCTGCAAATAGCGCGGCACAGTATCAAAGCCAAAATTAGTTTTACCGTCACGGCTGGCATTCGCAGAGGAGCTTTTGCTGGCGCTGACGTTCTCCTGCAACACGATGGTCAGCGTATCGCCAATATTGCGTGGTCGACGATCTTCAAACAGCGGTTGATAGCCATAGTTAATCGGCTGAGCAGACTGGAAAATAGAACCGTTGGCGACGGGCGTCGGACCGGGAACCGGTTGTGCACTGGTCGCCCCCTGCACCAGCGGCGTGGAGGGTATCCAGGCGCAGCCGGTTAGTGAAAGCACCAACAAGCTGGAAATGGCATAAGTATGCGCAGCGTTTTTTTGCATGGCTATCATCTTCAAAAATCAGTAAACCGGTGAACCTGCCACCGGTTAAGCCTTAGAGTTGCGTCAGTTTTTGCAGCATCTGATCGGTGGTGGACACCGCTTTACTGTTGATTTCGTAAGCGCGTTGCACCTGAATCATATTGACCAGTTCTTCCGCCACGTTGACGTTAGACGTTTCAACATACCCTTGATACAGCAATCCCGCGCCGTTCAGGCCCGGCGTGCTTTCGTTCGGTGCACCAGAGGATTGCGTTTCGGTGTAGAGGTTTTCACCAATGCTCTCCAGCCCGGTGTCATTCATAAAGGTGGTGAGATTGAGCTGCCCAACCTGAACCGGAGCTGCCTGGCCTTGTTGGGTTACGCTGACCACGCCATCACGACCGATGGTGATACTTAACGCATTCGCCGGAATGGTGATCGCTGGCTGCACCTGAAAACCACCAGCCGTCACCAGCTGCCCGTTCTGATCCACCTGGAAAGAGCCGTCACGGGTATAGGCTGATGAACCATCTGGCAACATCACCTGGAAAAAGCCCTGCCCTTTAATCGCGACATCTTTGCTGTTGTTGGTCTGCGACAGGTTTCCCTGGCTGTGTAAGCGTTCAGTGGCGACCGGGCGTACCCCCGTGCCGATTTGTAATCCGGAGGGTAAGGTGGTTTGTTCGGAAGACTGTGCCCCCGGCTGGCGAATGGTTTGATAAAGCAGATCTTCAAACACCGCGCGCTGACGCTTAAAACCGTTAGTACTGACGTTTGCCAGGTTGTTGGCAATGACGTCCATATTGGTTTGCTGGGCGTCAAGGCCCGTTTTGGCGATCCATAATGAACTGATCATAAAATGTCCTGTAGTGGATTAGTGACAAGCAGAGCAGAAGCACGCGACAGTGTGAATTTCCCCTCGCCCTCACCCTCTCCCCAAAGGGGCGAGGGAATAGTCCGCGCGCTTTTATTGCAATGTCATCAATCGTTCAATTAACTCATCGACAGCAGTTGGTTGGCACGGCCTGCGTTATCATCGACGCTGCTGATCACCTTCATCTGCATTTCAAAACGCCGCGCGCTGGCAATCATGTCGCTCATTGCCGCAACGGCATTGACGTTACTGCCTTCCAGAACCCCCGACATCACACGCAAGGTTGGATCTGCCTGCAGTACCGGCCCTCGCGTGGCCTGGGTTTCTGCGCTTAAACGAAAAATGCCGTCGTCACCGCGCTGCACTTCGCTGCCCGTGGCTTTCACCAGTTTCAGACACCCTACTGGCGCAACTGTATTTGCCGGATCGCCCGGATTGAGCGCCGAGATTGTGCCATCGGCAGCAATAGTGATTTCCGCTCCTTCCGGCACAGCAATTGGCCCCGCCTCGCCTATCACCTGATGCCCCTGAATTGTCAGTTGCCCGGTGGGATCAACCTGAATGCTGCCATTACGCGTATACCCTTCGCTGCCGTCAGCGGTCTGCACGGCCAGCCAGCCATCCTGCTGCAACGCAACGTCCAGCGGGCGCGAGGTGTAATCTATCTTGCCGGGCGTCATGTCTGCACCCGGTGTTGACGCCGTTACCAGCGTGCGCGTGGGCAGTGAAAGCCCTTCCACCGGCACTGCGCGCAAGGCGTTTAACTGCGCGCGAAAACCGGGCGTAGAGGCATTGGCCAGATTACTGGCGGTTACCGCCTGTTGATTCCGCGTCTGGCTGGCTGCTCCCATCGCAGTATAAATTGCGTGATCCATTGAGCTATCCCGTCAGCGATTAGCGTAAGTTAACCAGCGTTTTGAGGATCTGGTCCTGGGTTTTGATGGTCTGGGCGTTAGACTGATAGTTACGCTGGGCAACGATCATATTGACCAGTTCTTTACTGAGATCGACGTTGGACGCTTCCAGCGCACCGTTGGTCAGGGTGGCAAAGTTTCCCGTCCCGGCTGTCCCCAACAGCGCCACGCCAGAAGATTGCGTCGCAGACCAGACGTTGTCGCCTTCGGATGCCAGACCTTCGTTGTTGGCAAAGTTCGCCAGTACAATCTGCCCCAGCAGTTGAGTTTGTTCGTTGGAATAGTTGCCGACAACCGTACCGTCATCATTGATTTGATAACTCACCAGATCGCCCGGTTTGTAGCCGTTCTGGGGGGTTGCCACAATATTGTTAGCGCCGGTATTTTGCTGCATGGAGTTGAGGAAGCTCAGACTAAACGTGGCGGGTTCTGCACCGTTAATTGCGCCGGTTGCGATATTATTCGCCATCGCACCATTCACTAATGTGCCATTAGCATTAAATTCCAGTGTTGTCGCTGTCTTCGCAATGCTGTTTGGATCACTGCTATCCTGGGTGTAGACCTGCCAGTTATTATCCCCGGTCTTCACAAAGTAGACGCTCATGTCATGAGCATTACCCTGACTGTCGAAAACAGTCACCGAACCTTTTTTGTTATAGCTATCCGCATTGCTGGCGCTGAATGGCGTAACAGTAGGAAGCGGATCACTGGAATTCAGGTTGATCTGCATCGACGCCGTGGTGGTAGTTTTCGCTGCCATCAGGGTATTCGGGATCGAAATATTGGTCGGATTCGCCCCTTGCTGAATAGTCGGCGGCGTACCGGTTGCCGGGTAACCCGTCAGCTGTAAACCTTGCATATTCACCAGGTTACGGTTTTCATCCAGCTTAAATTGTCCGTTACGGCTGTAGAACACCGAACCGTTGCTGTCTACCAGACGGAAAAAACCGTTCTGGCTGATAGCAACGTCCAGACCTCGCCCGGTGTTGGTGGTCGTGCCATCTGTAAAGTCCTGAGTGATACCGGCAACTTTTACCCCCAGTCCCACTTTCGAACCGGCAAACATATCGGCAAAAGAGGCCGTGCCTGATTTAAAGCCGTAGGTGGCGGAGTTGGCGATATTGTTGCCAATAACATCGAGGTTAGTGGCGGCAGCGTTTAATCCGCTAACCGCTTGAGAAAAGGCCATGACTGACTCCTGAAATGTGAAGGCTTAAATTATCTGCCGTACTTCGTCGAGGGTGGTGGTGCCGTAAGTGCCGAGATCCAGCGTATTACCGCTGTTGCCGCGGATCACACCCTGCACCAGAGCAAACTGCAGCGGCTGGGCAACCAGTTGTGTACCACCGTTACTGGCGGTAATCGCTACATTGTAAGAACCGTTCGGCGCAGTGCTGCCATCAGTCAACGTACCGTCCCAGGTGAAACTGTGAACTCCGGCGGTCAGTTCACCAATATCAATGGTGCGCACAACCGCGCCATTTTTATCGGTGATGGTGGCCGTAACTTTGTCTGCCGCCTGTTGCAGCTCAACACCAAACGGCGTGGTCGTGGTCACAGCCCCTTCTTCACTGCCGGTTCCCGCAAGAACAATTGTGCCGGGGATCATCACGCCGTGACCGATCAGGTTACTGGCCTGTAACGACTGGCTGTTATCAATCTGTCCGGAAATAGATCCGAGCGTGGTATTGAGTTTTTCAATCCCGCTGACCGTGCTGATTTGTGCCAATTGCGACGTCAGCTCGTTGTTTTCCATTGGATTGGTCGGGTCCTAGTTTTTCAGCTGCGCCACCAGCAAAGTCAGAAAACTGCTTTGTAAATCTGCGGCGTTGCTGCCCGTGAGCGAACTACTGCTGGTGGTACTGACGCCGGTATTTGTCGGATCGGTGGTGGTTACCGCAATGGACATAGCTTTCTCCTTTATTGACCGAGCGTAAGGGTTTTCAGCATCATGCTTTTCACCGTGTTGAGCACTTCAACATTGGCCTGATAGCTGCGTGACGCCGACATGGTGTTAACCATCTCTCCGACAACATCAACGTTCGGCATTTTTACGTAGCCCTTTGCATCCGCCAGCGGATTACCCGGTTCATAAACCAGTTTGTCCGGGGCCTGACTTTCTATAACATCGGCAACCTTTACGCCGCCTGTCGCAGCACCTGGTGCAGCGTTAACCTGGAATACCACCTGTTTTGCCCGATATGGCTGTCCATCGGGACCGGTCACGCTATCAGCATTCGCCAGATTACTGGCCGCCACGTTCAGGCGCTGGAACTGGGCAGTTAACGCCGACCCGGCGATATCAAAAATATTCAGCAGTGCCATCCGTTAATTTCCGCTCTGTAAAACGTTCATCATGCCTTTGATTTGCCCGCTCAACGCACTAAGGCTCATCTGGTATTGCAGGCTGTTATCGGCAAACTGGGTGCGTTCGCGATCCATATCGACGGTATTACCGTCAAGCGAAGGCTGGTCCGGAATGCGGTATTGCAGTTCTGCGGTAGGAGGCGTCAGCGCCTGCGCCGGAATGTGTTGCGTTGAGGTCATCGTCAGAGCAACCACACTGGTTGCATCCCGTCCACGTTGCATGACTTTTTTAAGTTCACTGGCAAAATCGATATCGCGCGCCTGATAACCAGGGGTATCGGCATTGGCGATGTTTGCTGCCAGCACTTCCTGACGCTGGGCGCGCAGATTGAGCGCCTCTTGTTGAAAACGTAAGGCGGCGTCGAGCTTATCGAGCATATCTCCTCCGCAGGTATCAAAATTCTGCCATCAGCTTAAATGCCTTTACGCGCGCGTTATCGGCGGAATAAACGCAAAATGGGTCGCTATTTATGCCGTTGATGACCATTGGGGACGGGTACAATTCACGTTGTAGAAATAGCTGGGGGGCGAAAATGCTGGCAATAAAACGTAGCGTGGCGATCATCGCGATACTGTTCAGTCCGTTAAGTGCGGCGAGCAATCTCACATCGCAATTGCACACCTTTTTTAGCGCCCAGCTCGTGGGGGTAAGTGATGAGGTTCGTGTTTCTATTCGTACAGCACCCAATCTACTACCGCCGTGCGAGCAGCCATTGCTTTCGATGAGCAATAATTCCCGCCTGTGGGGCAATGTGAATGTGTTGGCACGCTGCGGTAACGACAAACGATATTTACAGGTTAATGTGCAGGCCACAGGAAATTATGTGGTTGCCGCGATGCCCATTGTGCGGGGAGGAAAGCTGGAAGCTGGCAATGTCAAACTAAAACGCGGACGACTGGATACCCTGCCACCGCGTACGGTGCTGGATATCAATCAACTTGTTGATGCCATTAGCCTACGCGATCTATCACCCGATCAACCAATCCAATTAACCCATTTTCGCCAGGCATGGCGGGTAAAAGCGGGACAACGCGTCAACGTGATCGCCAGCGGTGACGGGTTTAGCGCCAACGCAGAAGGTCAGGCGCTGAACAATGCAGCCGTCGCACAGAATGCGCGGGTGCGCATGGTATCGGGACTGGTGGTCAGCGGCGTTGTTGATGCAGATGGGAATATTCTTATAAACCTGTAAGCTGTTAAAGATTACCCGTCCCTTGCCGATAAATAAGCAACACATGATAAAAGCGCCCTCAATGAGGAATAAACCATGAGTATTGATCGCACTTCGCCTCTGAATCCCGTAAGCACCGTTCAACCGCGCGAAACCACTGACGCGCCGGTAACGAACACCCGGGCGGCAAAAACAACCGACTCCACCAGCACCAGCACCAGCACCAGCACCAGCACCAGTGTGACGTTAAGCGACGCGCAAGCAAAACTGATGCAACCCGGCAGCAGTGATATCAATCTTGAACGTGTCGAAGCGTTAAAACTGGCGATTCGTAACGGTGAACTAAAAATGGACATCGGCAAAATTGCCGATGCGCTGATCAACGAAGCTCAGCAAGACTTGCAGAGTAACTGATCGTATGACACGTCTTGCAGAGATCCTTGACCAGATGTCCGCTGTGCTTAACGATCTCAAAACGGTAATGGATCAAGAGCAGCAACATCTCTCTATGGGGCAGATCAACGGCAGCCAGTTGCAATGGATTACAGAACAAAAAAGCTCACTGCTGGCGACGCTGGATTACCTCGAACAGTTACGCAAGAAAGAACCCAATACAGCAAATAGCGTTGATATTAGTCAACGCTGGCAGGAAATTACTGTGAAAACGCAGCAACTACGCCAAATGAATCAACATAACGGTTGGTTACTGGAAGGACAGATTGAGCGCAATCAACAGGCGCTGGAAATGTTGAAACCGCATCAGGAACCGACGCTATATGGGGCGAACGGTCAAACCTCAACAACCCATCGCGGCGGTAAAAAGATTTCGATCTGAAGATTATCTCGGCCTGCACTGCAGGCCGGAATGCATTGTTACACCGTCCGGCGGGCAAATTCTTTAACTTTGAAGCCCAGTACCGCCAGTGCAGCGAAGTACGCGGCAATCCCCGCCAGCACGACCGCCATTAAACGCAGTAAGCGCCAGGGCATGGTACCCAATGACCACTCCGGCATGATATGTAACATACCTAAAAGCACGCAAGACATCACCAGTACCGCCACCACCAGACGCAACAGAAACGCCATCCAGCCGGGTTGCGGAGTAAAGATTTTCTGCTTACGCAACTGCCAGTAAAGCAGCGAAGCATTCAGACACGCCGCCAGACCAATAGAAAGTGACAGCCCGGCATGTTTCAACGGACCAATAAACGCCAGGTTCATCAATTGCGTTAACATCAGCGTAACGATGGCAATTTTCACTGGCGTTTTAATGTCCTGGCGGGAATAAAAGCCAGGAGCCAACACTTTCACTACAATCAGGCCAATCAAACCCACCGAGTAGGCAATTAACGCCCGCTGGGTCATCAGCGCATCAAACGCGGTAAATTTACCGTACTGGAACAGCGAAACGGTTAACGGACCTGAAAGAATGCCCAACGCAACCGCACTCGGCAGCGCCAACAGGAAACAAAGACGCAACCCCCAGTCCATCAAACGGTTGTATTCATCATGATTGCCACTGGCAAAACTTTTCGACAGCGACGGCAGCAAAATGGTGCCAAGCGCCACGCCCAGCACACCGGACGGAAACTCCATTAAGCGGTCGGCGTAATACATCCAAGACACCGAACCGGAAGCAAGAAACGAGGCAAAAATGGTGTTGATGATTAAGGAGATCTGGCTCACAGAGACGCCAAGGATCGCCGGTCCCATCTGTTTCACCACGCGCATTGCTCCGGCATCGTGGAAGTTAATGCGCGGCAGGACCAGCATGCCGATCTTCTTCAGGTGCGGTAGCTGATACACCAGCTGCAGGATGCCGCCGACCGTAACAGCCCACGCCAGCGCCAGCACCGGTGGGTTAAAGTACGGTGCGGCAAACAGCGCGAAACCAATCATGCTGATGTTAAGCAGTGTTGGCGCAAACGCCGGAATCGAGAAGCGGTTCCACGTATTCAGAATCGCTCCCACCAGCGACGCCAGGGAGATCAGCAAGATATAGGGAAAGGTAATCTTTAGTAGCTGGCTGGTCAGGGCAAATTTGTCAGCTGTGTCAGCGAAGCCTGGCGCGGTCACCATGATCACCCACGGTGCGGCGAGCATGCCAGCGACCGTCACAACCGCCAGCGCAAGTGTCAGCAGGCCAGAAACATAAGAGACAAAGACCCGCGTGGCGTCTTCACCCTGCTTACTTTTATATTCCGCCAGAATCGGTACAAATGCCTGGGAAAATGCCCCTTCGGCAAAGATACGGCGTAACAAGTTAGGAAGTTTAAAAGCGACGAAAAAGGCGTCGGTTGCCATCCCTGCGCCAAAGATTCTGGCGACAATTGCGTCTCGTGCGAAGCCAAGCACACGCGAAAACATGGTCATCGAGCTGACGGCGGCCAGCGATTTTAATAAATTCATCGGTGTTCTAATCCAGACCAACGGGCAAAACGCCTGCAAGACAGGCGCTGAAAGAGGCGAATAGTCTACCTGGATTATGGTGAATTGCTACCGCCAGATGTTACAGGGTTTATTCACTCATCGCATCGCGCCAGATCTTGTCAACGATACGTTGCGCCAGCACGGCCTATTCGCCGGCGGTTTGCGGAACTGTCTGATTTTGCACACATTCAATGAAGTGCCGCGCACAGCCGACAAATCCACGTTGTTCAAGAGTGCTCTGCCAACCAGGAATCGGTTTATGCACTACGCCCTGCCCGCGCTCCTCACGCCATTCGCGCATATCCGTAATGTCGATGAGCGCACCGTCAGTCACGGCCTGCACGGTTTCACGCTGACTTCCGGCACGGCGATGCATACAGGTGGTGATCTGCAAAGGACCGGCCGAAAAATGGTGCTCGGCAAACAGCATTTCGCCAGCGTCGTTAGTCAGTAGCGTACCGCCATCCAGAGAGGCTTTGCCGCCCGACAACCACAGCGCGGTATCCACCACATGCAGATAATCATCCAGCAACGTGAAATAAAGATCGTGTGGCCCGACACTATTGCTACGATGTTTATCCATTCTTAGCGAAGCTGCGGTAGCGAGTTGCGTTTTTAACTCACCGTAGAGTGGTGCGAAACGACGGTTAAAACCGACCATCAACGTCAGTTTTTTCCGCGCCGCCAGTTCCACCAGCCGTTCAGCATCGCGCAGATTTTCTGCCAGCGGTTTATCGACACAGACATGTACACCCGCATTGAGTAACGTACTGACCACGTCAAAGTGGCTGGCGGTGCTGGAATGCACAAAAACCGCATCGCAACTGGCGGCAAGGCTGGATAACGAATCGGCATAAGGAATGCGCCAGCTTTCACAAATTGGCAGGGCTTTCGCGCGCGTAGGCGACCAGGCTCCTTGTAACATCCAGTCAGACGCTGCCGCCAGCACCGGTAACCACGCTTTTTGCGCAATGCCGCCTAATCCCACAACGCCGATACGTAATTTTTTCACTTTAATCTCCCAGATGGGCCAGCAACGAATCAAGACGCTGTTTCAGTTCTGCCACTTCGATTTCCAGGGCTTCGACGCGGGCCTGTAAATCACCATCAACCGCGTTCGACATATCCGTTACCGCCGGCTGATCCTCTACCTCACCACTGAAAAGATGCATGTAGCGGCTTTCGCGTTTACCCGGTTCGCGGGCCAGACGCACCACAAAAGGACCATCTTCGCGATTTGCCAGTTGTTCCAGCGTCGACTCCACTTCCGCCATATCGCTGAATTCATACATTCGCGCGGCGCGGCTGCGCAGTTCACCCGGCGTCTGGGCACCACGCAATAACAACGTGGTGATTAACGCCACTTCCGCTGCGCTCAGTTTCAGATCGCCAAATTCTGAATTACAAAAACGTTGTTCATATTTGGTGACCCGATTACCAAAGCCACTCACCGTGCGCAGATAATGGCGTTTGACCAGATTATCCAGTTGCTCCTGCACTTCAGATTCACTCAGATTCATGACCGGTTCACGGTTCGTTTTCTGATTACAGGCCGTGACTACACCATTGACTGAGAGCGGGTATTGCTCCTGCGTGGTCACCTGCTTTTCCAGCAAGCAACCAATCACGCGAGCTTCAAGGGCTGTAAGTTGATATTTCATGAGATTCTCCTTAGCGGCCGGGCGTCCAGTCTAGGGTAGTTAATGCCGTCAGTACGTGATCGCGCCATTGTCCATCAATCAACAGATAGTCTTTCGCATAGCCTTCTTTTTCAAAACCCAGTCGCGCCAGTAAATCACCGCTGCGTTTATTGTGCGGCATATAATTAGCCATAATGCGATGAATATGTTGGGTGCGCTGCATATAACGAATGGCTGCGGCCAGGGCTTCAAACATGAGCCCTTTGCCCTGCCATTTTTGCCCAATCGAATAACCGAGATAGCAGGCATGAAAAGAGCCACGAACAACATTGGTAAAATTGGCAACGCCAATAATCTCTTTTTCGTCCGGGTCGAATAAGCCAAAGTAGAAAGCTGAACCTTGTTTATGAAATTCGTTAATCATCCCCAGCCTGGCCTGCCAGCCTGATGAATAACAGTGGCTTTCGTCGCGCACTGGCTCCCAGGGCTTGAGGAAATGGCGATTCTCTGCGTAATAATCCGCAAGACGCCAGGCATCACGATCATGCACCAGACGCACGACCAGTCGGTCTGTGGTTAAGCGCACTTTTGGCACGTTACTGCGATAGCCAAACATTCTATACCTACTCCTTCCCGTAACGTCTTTAATACGCTGTAAGTATTACTATACCTGCGCAACCAGACCCTGTGAAAAGTCCAAAATGCCATTTTCTGCATTATTCACATATTTGATAAAAACTCTCTATCAAAGCGACGTTTTGATAAAAAATATTGTCCCCGAAGTGATGGGAAAAGTCTTAGCGGCAATGCAGAATAGAAAGTGCTCATCTTTTATTTCCCGGGAGGGGAAATGTCCCGCGTATCGCAGGCGAGGAACCTGGGTAAATATTTCCTGCTCATCGATAATATGCTGGTCGTGCTGGGGTTCTTTGTTGTCTTCCCGCTGATCTCTATCCGCTTCGTTGATCAAATGGGCTGGGCCGCCGTCATGGTCGGTATTGCTCTCGGTCTACGCCAGTTTATTCAGCAAGGTCTGGGTATTTTCGGCGGCGCAATTGCCGACCGCTTTGGTGCCAAACCGATGATTGTTACCGGTATGCTGATGCGCGCCGCCGGATTCGCCACAATGGGTATCGCCCACGAACCGTGGCTATTGTGGTTTTCATGCCTGCTCTCGGGACTCGGCGGCACGTTGTTTGATCCGCCGCGTTCGGCGCTGGTGGTGAAACTAATCCGTCCACAACAACGTGGTCGTTTTTTCTCGCTGTTGATGATGCAGGACAGTGCCGGTGCGGTCATTGGCGCATTGTTGGGGAGCTGGCTGTTGCAATACGACTTTCGCCTGGTCTGCGCCACAGGGGCCGTTTTGTTTGTGCTGTGTGCGGCGTTCAATGCGTGGTTGTTACCGGCATGGAAACTCTCCACCGTACGCACGCCCGTTCGCGAAGGCATGACCCGCGTGATGCGTGACAAGCGTTTTGTCACCTATGTCCTGACGCTGGCGGGTTACTACATGCTGGCTGTACAAGTGATGCTGATGCTGCCAATTATGGTCAACGACGTGGCTGGCGCGCCCTCTGCCGTTAAATGGATGTATGCCATTGAAGCGTGTCTGTCGTTAACGTTGCTCTACCCTATCGCCCGCTGGAGTGAAAAGCATTTTCGTCTGGAACACCGGTTGATGGCTGGGCTGTTGATAATGTCATTAAGCATGATGCCGGTGGGCATGGTCAGCGGCCTGCAACAACTTTTCACCCTGATTTGTCTGTTTTATATCGAGTCGATCATTGCCGAGCCTGCGCGTGAAACCTTAAGTGCTTCGCTGGCGGACGCAAGAGCTCGCGGCAGCTATATGGGGTTTAGCCGTCTGGGTCTGGCGATTGGCGGCGCTATTGGTTATATCGGTGGTGGCTGGCTGTTTGACCTGGGCAAATCGGCGCACCAGCCAGAGCTTCCGTGGATGATGCTGGGAATTATTGGCATCTTCACTTTCCTTGCGCTGGGTTGGCAGTTTAGTCAGAAACGCGCCGCGCGTCGTTTGCTGGAACGCGACGCCTGATTTGATACTCCCCCCTGACTCCTCCATACTGAAAGTGAACTGACAGCCAAATGGAGGAGTCACGTGAAGCTATACATTTACGATCACTGCCCTTACTGCCTCAAAGCCCGCATGATTTTCGGCCTGAAAAATATCCCCGTCGAATTACATGTTCTGCTCAACGACGACGCAGAAACACCCACCCGGATGGTCGGTCAAAAACAGGTTCCCATTCTGCAAAAAGATGACAGCCGCTATATGCCAGAAAGCATGGATATCGTTCACTATGTCGATAAACTCGACGGCAAACCGTTACTGACCGGCAAACGTTCCCCTGCCATTGAAGAGTGGCTGCGCAAGGTCAATGGCTACGCCAACAAACTGCTGTTGCCGCGTTTTGCCAAATCGGCATTTGATGAGTTTTCTACTCCCGCCGCGCGCAAATATTTCGTCGACAAGAAAGAGGCCAGCGCGGGTAATTTTGCCGACCTGCTGGCCCACTCTGACGGTCTGATTAAGAATATCAGCGATGATTTGCGTGCGCTGGACAAACTGATCGTCAAACCGAACGCCGTGAATGGCGAACTTTCGGAAGATGATATTCAGCTATTTCCGCTACTGCGTAATCTGACGCTGGTAGCCGGAATCAACTGGCCAAGCCGCGTTGCTGATTACCGCGATAATATGGCGAAACAGACACAAATCAATTTGTTATCATCAATGGCGATTTAATCCTGACCCGCCGCGGCAGCCTGTATTCGCGGGTTGCCGCCGTTTTCAGTTTTTTCTGCTGGCGAGTTTATCGCTGGTGACACATGCTGCGTTGTGTCAGGATATTGACGCAGATTTCATGTCGAGGACTACCATGAACAAGTTTTTATTTGCCGCTGCATTGATCGTCAGTGGCCTGCTCGTTGGCTGTAATCAACTCACCCAATACACCATCACCGAACAAGAAATTAACCAGTCGCTTGCGAAACATAATAATTTCTCAAAAGATATCGGTTTACCCGGCGTGGCTGACGCCCATATTGTTCTGACAAACTTGACCAGCCAAATTGGTCGCGAAGAGCCGAATAAGGTTACCCTAACCGGAGACGCCAATCTGGACATGAACTCCCTGTTCGGTAGTCAGAAAGCGACCATGAAACTGAAGCTGAAAGCGCTGCCCGTGTTTGATAAAGAAAAAGGTGCGATCTTCCTGAAAGAGATGGAAGTGGTCGATGCGACGGTACAACCGGAAAAAATGCAAACGGTGATGCAAACGTTGCTTCCCTATTTGAACCAGGCATTACGCAATTACTTTAACCAGCAACCTGCTTACGTCCTGCGCGAAGATGGCAGTCAGGGCGAAGCAATGGCGAAAAAACTGGCGAAAGGCATTGAAGTGAAGCCAGGCGAAATTGTCATTCCGTTTACGGATTAATGACTAGGGCGCATTCGCGCCCTTTATTTTTCGTGCAAAGGAAAACGTTTCCGCTTATCCTTTGTGTCCGGCAAAAACATCCCTTCAGCCGGAGCATAGAGATTAATGACTGCACCATCCCAGGTATTAAAGATCCGCCGCCCAGACGACTGGCACCTTCACCTCCGCGATGGCGACATGTTAAAAACTGTCGTGCCGTATACCAGCGAAATTTATGGACGGGCTATTGTAATGCCCAATCTGGCTCCGCCCGTGACCACTGTTGAGGCTGCCGTGGCGTATCGCCAGCGTATTCTTGATGCCGTACCTGCCGGGCACAATTTCACCCCATTGATGACCTGTTATTTAACAGATTCGCTGGATCCTAATGAGCTGGAGCGCGGATTTAACGAAGGCGTGTTCACCGCTGCAAAACTTTATCCGGCAAACGCAACCACTAACTCCAGCCACGGCGTGACGTCAATTGACGCAATCATGCCGGTACTTGAGCGCATGGAAAAAATCGGTATGCCGCTACTGGTGCATGGTGAAGTGACACATGCAGATATCGACATTTTTGATCGTGAAGCGCACTTTATAGAAAGCGTGATGGAACCTCTGCGCCAGCGCCTGACTGCGCTGAAAGTCGTTTTTGAGCACATCACCACCAAAGATGCTGCCGACTATGTCCGTGACGGAAATGAACGGCTGGCTGCCACCATCACTCCGCAGCATCTGATGTTTAACCGCAACCATATGCTGGTTGGTGGCGTGCGTCCGCACCTGTATTGTTTACCCATCCTCAAACGCAATATTCACCAACAGGCATTGCGTGAACTGGTCGCCAGCGGTTTTAATCGAGTATTCCTCGGTACGGATTCTGCGCCACATGCACGTCATCGCAAAGAGAGCAGTTGCGGCTGCGCGGGCTGCTTCAACGCCCCAACCGCGCTGGGCAGTTACGCTACCGTCTTTGAAGAGATGAATGCTCTGCAGCACTTTGAAGCATTCTGTTCTGTAAACGGCCCGCAGTTCTATGGCTTGCCGGTCAACGACACATTCATCGAACTGGTACGTGAAGAGCAACAGGTTGCTGAAAGCATCGCACTGACTGATGACACCCTGGTGCCATTCCTCGCCGGGGAAACGGTACGCTGGTCCGTTAAACAATAAAAATCGTAGCTTCCTGTTGTCATTAGGTTATTTTGCCTGTATAAATAACCAGTATATTCAACAGGGGGCTATTATGCGAATTGAAGTCACCATAGCGAAAACTTCTCCATTGCCAGCTGGGGCTATTGACGCCCTGGCTGGCGAACTTTCCCGCCGTATTCAGTATGCGTTTCCTGATAATGAAGGCCACGTATCGGTACGTTATGCCGCAGCGAATAATTTATCGGTTATTGGCGTAACAAAAGAAGATAAACAGCGCATTAGCGAAATTCTCCAGGAAACGTGGGAAAGCGCCGATGACTGGTTTGTCAGCGAATAATATGCAGTGATTTTTGTTTTTGCCGGGTCGCCCCGGCTTTTTTATTTTACTTACAAATTTTGAGTACAAAATTTCTACACTTCCTCAAAATAATTGCACAATATGCTAAAAAATATGAATGACATGCTGTTTTATTGTTCATATAAATCTTAAAAGCAGAAATTTATCTGTTCCCCCCTTTAAAAATTCGGTGAATACCCTTACTTATTGGTATACTGAAGTTGCTTCAGATAAAAACGCATTGAACCTCGAATAACGTTGTCTAGTAACACGAATTAGGGGGCCATGATGGAAAAAAATAATGAAGTCATTCAGACTCATCCGCTCGTAGGGTGGGACATCAGCACCGTTGATAGCTATGATGCGCTGATGTTGCGTTTGCACTACCAGACCCCAAATAAGTCCGAGCAGGAAGGGACTGAAGTTGGTCAGACGCTCTGGTTAACCACTGATGTTGCCAGACAATTTATTTCGATATTAGAAGCAGGAATCGCCAAAATTGAATCCGGTGATTTCCCGGTAAACGAGTATCGGCGTCATTAACATGACATGACCATCCACCCAAAAGGCACCTCACCGGTGCCTTTACCATTTCTGGGTTGTATATCTGCATTCAGTTAATTACTCTGCTTAAACCATGAGAGCAGAGAGAAAAAAATGAAATACGATCTCATCATTATTGGCAGCGGTTCCGTAGGCGCTGCCGCCGGGTATTATGCAACCCGCTCCGGTTTAAACGTGCTAATGACCGACGCCCATATGCCACCGCATCAACACGGCAGCCACCACGGCGATACGCGATTAATTCGCCATGCTTATGGTGAAGGCGAAAAGTATGTCCCGTTGGTCCTCCGCGCGCAAACGCTGTGGGATGAACTTTCCCGCCACAACGAAGATGATCCCATTTTTGTACGCTCTGGTGTCATTAACCTCGGCCCGGCTGACTCCGCATTTCTCGCCAACGTCGCCCACAGCGCCGAACAGTGGCAACTCAACGTTGAAAAGCTCGATGCGCAAGGGATTATGGCCCGCTGGCCAGAAATACGCGTCCCGGACAACTACATCGGCTTATTTGAGACTGATTCCGGTTTTTTGCGCAGCGAACTGGCGATTAAAACCTGGATCCAACTGGCGAAGGAAGCGGGCTGTGCGCAACTGTTCAACTGCCCGGTCACCGCAATTCGTCATGACGATGATGGCGTAACTATTGAAACCGTTGACGGTGAGTATCAGGCGAAAAAAGCGATTGTCTGCGCGGGAACATGGGTAAAAGACCTGCTCCCGGAGCTGCCTGTCCAGCCTGTACGTAAAGTATTTGCCTGGTATCAGGCCGATGGCCGCTATAGCGTGAAGAATAAATTCCCGGCGTTTACCGGTGAACTGCCCAATGGCGATCAATATTATGGTTTTCCGGCAGAAAACGACGCGTTGAAGATTGGCAAACATAACGGAGGCCAGGTTATCCATTCAGCGGATGAACGTGTTCCGTTTGCGGAAGTGGTCAGCGATGGTTCGGAAGCCTTCCCGTTCTTGCGCAATGTATTGCCGGGTATCGGTTGCTGCCTGTACGGCGCTGCCTGCACCTATGATAATTCGCCTGACGAAGATTTTATTATCGATACCCTACCCGGCCACGATAATACACTGCTCATTACCGGCCTGAGTGGGCACGGTTTTAAATTTGCGTCAGTTTTAGGGGAAATAGCTGCCGATTTTGCGCAAGACAAAAAAAGCGATTTTGATTTGACGCCATTCAGGCTTTCCCGCTTCCAATAATCATCATTACGGCCTCCAGAATGAGGCCGTTTTTACAGGAGTATTTAATGCGTCGGCTGTTGCACTATCTCATCAATAATATTCGCGAGCATCTGATGCTTTATCTTTTTCTCTGGGGATTGTTGGCAATTATGGATCTGATCTATGTGTTTTATTTTTAGTTTTCCGCACTGACATAAACTGACAAATATTTAATCTCCCTTTCATTTAGCGTGAAAAATTGAATGAGATTATTCCTGCTTCTACAGCACTCACCAGACATCTCTGATGCTGAACCCACTAAACTTATGAAGATTCTTTCATTATTAATTCAAAATTATTGAAATAAAAATAAATATCATTCAATTTGTTATTTTTGTGTTGCAATTCATTCTCCGACACGCCATTTTCTTTCTCTCGCAAATTCGTATTGGATGCACTTATGTCATTCACAAATACCCCTGAACGCTATGGTGTTATATCTGCGGCCTTCCATTGGCTAAGCGCAATTATTGTCTACGGCATGTTTGCTTTAGGTCTGTGGATGGTCACGCTCAGTTATTACGATGGCTGGTATCACAAAGCACCCGAACTGCATAAAAGCATCGGTATTTTGTTAATGATGGGGCTGGTTATTCGTGTTCTGTGGCGTGTCATATCTCCACCGCCGGGTCCGCTGCCGAGTTATTCGCCCATGACTCGTCTTGCCGCAAAGGCTGGACATCTCGCATTGTACCTATTGCTGTTCGCCATCGGCATCAGCGGCTATCTGATCTCAACTGCCGATGGTAAACCGATCAGCGTTTTTGGCTGGTTTGACGTCCCCGCGACCCTTGCCGACGCTGGCGCACAGGCAGACTTTGCCGGTGCCCTGCATTTTTGGCTCGCGTGGAGCGTCGTAGTACTGTCCGTTATGCACGGATTTATGGCCCTGAAGCATCATTTCATCGATAAAGACGACACTCTGAAGCGCATGCTGGGAAAGTCGTCATCTGACTATGGAGTATAAAAAATGAAAAAAAGCCTGCTTGGTTTAACCTTCGCGTCCCTGATGTTCTCTGCCGGTTCAGCGGTTGCCGCCGATTACAAAATTGACAAAGAAGGTCAGCACGCCTTTGTTAATTTCCGCATCCAGCACCTTGGCTATAGCTGGTTATACGGCACCTTTAAAGATTTCGACGGTACTTTTACCTTTGACGAAAAAAATCCGGCTGCCGATAAAGTGAATGTGACAATTAACACCACCAGCGTCGATACTAATCACGCCGAACGCGATAAACATCTTCGCAGTGCAGATTTCCTCAATACCGCAAAATATCCACAGGCAACATTCACCTCCACCAGCGTGAAGAAAGACGGTGACGAACTGGATATTACCGGCGATCTGACGCTGAATGGCGTAACCAAACCCGTCACGCTGGAAGCGAAATTAATTGGTCAGGGCGACGACCCATGGGGTGGTAAACGTGCAGGCTTCGAGGCCGAAGGCAAAATTAAGCTCAAGGACTTCAATATCAAGACAGATTTAGGTCCAGCTTCTCAGGAAGTGGATCTGATTATTTCAGTGGAAGGCGTACAGCAGAAGTAAGCGTGAAATGTTGCCGGATGGCACGCATCCGGCAATGATATTTATTCTGTTGGATCAGGAATGCCCAGTGTTGTATTCAGACGTCCACGAGACTTATTAAAGATCTTATTGCCATTTTCACGTCCTGCCCGACGGCGTCGCTGTTCTTCTGGCGGTAACGCGCTTTCTTCGCAGCAAATCTCACTACAACAACCTTTGTATTTTTCCGCGCATACTGGACACTGAATAAACAGCAGGTGGCAGCCATCATTTTTACAGTTGGTATGGCTGTCGCACGGCGCGCCGCACTGGTGGCAATGCGCGATAATCTCATCCGATATACGTTCGCCCATCCGCTCGTCAAAAACAAAATTTTTGCCAATAAAACGCACCGGCAAGCCCTGCTCGCGCGCCTTACGGGCGTATTCAATAATTCCGCCCTCGATATGCCAGACTTTGTTGAATCCGTTATGTTTCATCCAAGCACTGGCCTTTTCACAACGAATGCCGCCGGTGCAGTACATGACGATTTTTTTATCTTTATGTGCCTGCATCATCTCGACTGCTTTTGGCAGCTGCTCACGGAAGGTATCTGCCGGAATTTCGAGCGCGTTTTCAAAGTGCCCCACTTCATACTCATAGTGGTTACGCATGAAGTGGCACACTGAATTTGGCCACCTGAACAGAGGTGATATGCTCACCTCAGAACAACACAGGTGCTCCAATGAAAAAAAGAAATTTTAGCGCAGAG
>NZ_MECT01000320.1:0-1211 GCF_001722145.1 Shigella sp. FC1544 | reverse complement strand
CTGAGTTTTTTAAGTGACGTAAAACCGTGTTGAGGCCAACGCCCATAATGCGTGCACTGGCGCGACATCCGACGCCATTCATGGCCATATCAATGATTTTCTGGTGCGTACCGGGCTGAGAGGCGGTGTAAGTGAACTGTAGTTGCCATGTTTTACGGCAATGAGAGCAGAGATAGCGCTGATGTCCGGCAGTGCTTTTGCCGTTACGCACCACGCCTTCAGTAGCGGAGCAGGAAGGACATCTGATGGAAATGGAAGCCACGCAAGCACCTTAAAATCACCATCATACACTAAATCAGTAAGTTGGCAGCATTACCGAAAAAAGCTTGTCATTACCACAACAAATCGTAATCGGCTTATCCTGAGTATTGAAAACATCAAAAGGTGCCATGTAGGGATGGCGATTTCCCAGACGTTGTGGTGACTTCCCTGTCGCGATATATGCCATCAGACCATGCTCCAGAAAACTCAGCGTGGCATCAAACATCGCTATATCGACATGCGCCCCTCTCTGGCTCTTTTCGCGGCCATAAAGTGCACTCACTATTCCGCTGAATAAATAGACACCGCCGCATAGATCCGCAAGAGATGTACCAACGCGCACTGGCGGAGCATCAGGATATCCTGTTTCCATCATTATCCCGCTCATTGCCTGAATGATGGTATCGTAGGCAGGAGCATCTTTTAGCGGACCGGTATGTCCGAAACCTGACGATGAAGCATATATGAGGCGCGGGTTGATTTCTTGAAGCGTTTCCCATGAAAACCCCAGTTTTTCCATTGTACCTGGGCGAAAATTCTCAGCTAATACATCAGCTTGTTTGAGCATATTTATAAATATACTTTTATCGTAATCATTCTTTAAATCAAGAACCACACTCTCTTTGCCATGATTAATAAAACTGTAATAGAGTGACTGTCCATCCACATAGGGACCAAATGTGCGGGTATCATCACCATGAGGTGTACTGGCAATAGCGGACACTACCATTTGTTCTTTTTTTAAGCAGCCATCTGATGATATTTTTCCCTGAAGGCTGCCGGGGAGATATTCCCCAGACGAGAGTGACGACGCTGACGATTGTAGAAAATCTCAATGTATTCCCGTATTACTGAGATGGCTTCATCCCGGTTATTAAAACGATAGTGGCTCAGGCTCTCATTTTTCAGCGTTCCCCAGAAGCTTTCCATCGGAGCGTTGTCGTAACAGT
>NZ_MECT01000319.1:0-1220 GCF_001722145.1 Shigella sp. FC1544 | reverse complement strand
TTTTTCACCACCCGCTTCAGCCCGGCTTCACCCTGCGTGTGCAGCACTTCACGGCGGTTCAGGCTGTCGGTGATGGTGATGCGGTCCTTCTCATACTGATACGTGTAGCTTAAGCCTGCCGGGTTAAGCTGTTCTGTCACTCGCCCGTCGCTGTCGTAACGGTAACGGATTTCCGGCCGGCCCGTGTGACGGTGCGCCACCATCCGGCCCCGGTATTTATCATCGTAAGTAAAGCTACGCACCTGTGTATTGCTGCGGTCATACACTGCCGCCAGTTCGCCGCGCGGCGTCCAGCCATAGCGCACCAGCGGCGCGGCAGGTAAATTCTCCGGGTATTCCGGGTCGTGCGTCAGCCACACGGCAGACAGACGGATGCCGTTGTCCCGGCCATATTCGGTGTAACCCGGCAGGGTATCAGGAAAAGCGGACGGTTCCGTCCCGCCGGAAATGGCCTGCTGCCGGGCTTCTTCTGCCCGCTGCGCCTGCGTGGTCAGTACCAGTTGGAAGTGACGCCCGGCACCATCCGTCACGCCGGTGATTTCGCCGCTGAATTCACCGGCGGCTTCGCGGTGGAACGTCTGTGTGCGCCCGAAGCGGTCCACCAGCCCGGTCAGTACCCGGTACGGCGGCAGCGGCGCAGGCAGCACCTCATCCGCTTCCGGCACCCGCTCACACCAGCCGAGCAGCCACCACGGCCCCTGCGGACTGTTTGTCGCCAGATAACGATGCGGACTTAAGCGGAGTTCTTCCGGCAGCGCCTGCCAGAGTGCGGCCAGCCGGTGACCTTCATCCAGTTTCGCCACGCCGCCGCGCACCAGCCACAGTGACTCGCTGCGGCTGTAACCGTCCTCACCGGGAAACAGGTGCTCAAAATACAGGCTTCTGCCGCCGTTATCACTGAGTATCAGTGTGTTATCGCGCAGCTGTAAGCGGATATCCGCAGGCATTTTCCAGCCGGGGCCGAGGCTCCCCACCGGCGCGGGCGTTTTTGTCCGGTAACTGCTGTAGGTGCGGGAGAGGATGAACGGCAGCGGGCCGGGCAGGGCGATGTCGGTTTCACCGGGAAGGACCTTTGCACCGAGCAGGGGATTGACCGGATGGCCGGACGTCACTCCGCCGGGGCACACCGAACAGGCCACGCCGGTGGGGGCACCAATGCGCACCCCGGCTGAACCCTGAACAATGCTACCGCCATACTGCGTCATGTCGCCCTGACGCGC
>NZ_MECT01000318.1:0-1241 GCF_001722145.1 Shigella sp. FC1544 | reverse complement strand
GACAGGCTCCGGAAGACGGTTGTTGCGCACGTATTCGGTGAACGCACTATGGCGACGCTGGGGCGTCTTATGAGCTTGCTGTCACCCTTTGACGTGGTGATATGGATGACGGATGGCTGGCCACTGTATGAATCCCGCCTGAAGGGAAAGCTGCACGTAATCAGCAAGCGATATACGCAGCGAATTGAGCGGCATAACCTGAATCTGAGGCAGCACCTGGCACGGCTGGGACGGAAGTCGCTGTCGTTCTCAAAATCGGTGGAGCTGCATGACAAAGTCATCGGGCATTATCTGAACATAAAACACTATCAATAAGTTGGAGTCATTACCCGCAATTTACAGTAAAATACGCATATTATTTCGTATTCAATTTGCGCACCGTTCGCAGTTAATGC
The DNA here is from genome assembly GCF_001722145.1 of Shigella sp. FC1544. Taxonomy (NCBI): domain Bacteria; kingdom Pseudomonadati; phylum Pseudomonadota; class Gammaproteobacteria; order Enterobacterales; family Enterobacteriaceae; genus Shigella; species Shigella sp. FC1544. The sequence goes on along the minus strand of NZ_MECT01000318.1, from coordinate 846 downwards.
GCAGTAATTCGCAGGAGGCCAGCCAGTGAGAAACAGAACGCGCAGCTATACCACCGACCTGCCCCGTATAGGGTTGCCATTCCTTGCGAACATGCGTAGCAGGCTGGCGGATGCTGAACCGGGTACGCAGCTTTATACCCAGACCGAAAGCGGAACGTTGTATGCCTTCCGGCAAGCCGACAGCTACGCCATGACAATCAACGGCGTGACGCGGGCTATTCGCACCACAACCACGAAGGCCGGGTATGGCGTCCGGGAATGGTACGCTTGCCCCCACTGTAACTTCACTATAAAAGCCAGAGTGCCGACATACTGGACAGGATGCGCATGAAGATACGCCAGCAGCGATGCGCGATATGGGGCAGCAATGACCTTGCCAATAATCTGTTTAATGACATTCGCATGTTCCCAAAACCAAAGGGGATGCGCTGGGCTACGTTTGACAGGAAGCGGGCAGAGTTATCAGTTATGGAGATGGCTTACTGGCAGGCATTCAGCCCGGTAGTGGACAGAATCACGGGCGTTATTGAGCGTAAAGCAGGAAAAGCAGCCAGAGGCATTGGCCTGACTCTATAAAAGCAAAACGCCCGCACGGGGCGTCAGAGAACGGGATAGACTTCTGCGACAATTTGCATTCGCCGCCAATATAGCAAGCCGTCCACATCAAGCAATAAACTATCACCGGGAGGGGGAGGCCAAATCTCTGCAATCCTGAGCCTTAAGGACTGCCCGCCCCATCGTTTTTTCATACCCGCGAAAAATGAAATTTAATCCGGGCGTGTTTCATCCTTCCAGAGGGTATGACGTATGACACCACGCGAAATAGCCTTATTGACCATCGCCAAA
>NZ_MECT01000317.1:0-1247 GCF_001722145.1 Shigella sp. FC1544 | reverse complement strand
TTGAGAAGCGGTGTAAGTGAACTGCAGTTGCCATGTTTTACGGCAGTGAGAGCAGAGATAGCGCTGATGTCCGGCAGTGCTTTTGCCGTTACGCACCACCCCGTCAGTAGCTGAACAGGAGGGACAGCTGATAGAAACAGAAGCCACTGGAGCACCTCAAAAACACCATCATACACTAAATCAGTAAGTTGGCAGCATCACCAGAATAATGTGGAGCATCTGCTTAAATCAGAATCCACTGCATTACGAGAATCTATTTACGCGGTCATCGCCGGAAAAGATTGTTATCAGGCGGACACGCTATCATTGCTGCCTGGTGTGAAAATAATATCGAGATTCGGGACGGGGATAGATAATATTGATCTTCGTGCAGCACAACAATCCGGTATTGTAGTCAATAATGCGGTTGGGATTAATTCAAATGCTGTCGCGGAATTTATCATTGGACTTATCTTCGCGAGCATGAGAAATATTCCCGGCAGCTATCATGCGATGCAAAATGGCTACTGGGGTGAGTCGCATGGCTATGAATTACAAGGCAAACGGATTGGCATGGTTGGCTACGGCAATATAGGTAAAACCCTGGCAAAAAGGTTATCCGGTTTTGATGTTGAGCTTTTAGCTTATGACAAACAACCCGATTATCAGGTTGCTGACAAAGTTGGAGTTCAGTTTGTATCAATTGAAGATATCTTTATGCAGTCGCATGTCATCATTGTTCTTTTGCCTTTTTCTCCTGAGCTGGAGAACTTCATTAGTCATAAATATTTGTCGATGATGCGCAATGGTGCTCTAATCATCAATGCCGCAAGGGGAAAGTTGCTGGATGAGGGCGCTTTACTACAGGTGATTGAAGAACGAAATGTGTTTGCGGCGCTGGATGTGTTTAGCTCTGAACCGTTGGCGCAATTTAGCCCACTGCTACATGCCAAAAATATCATTACAACGCCGCATATTGCGGCCGCCACCGTTGAGTCATACCAGCAAACCGGTACACACGTTGCCCAGTCGATAATTGATTACTTCGCAGGAAGGGAGATAAAAAACGTGTTGTGAGTTCAGCGAACGAAGTTTTTAAATACAAAAAAAACGCAATTTGTGGAACACATTGCGGTTTATCAGCATTCTAAGTATTGGTTGCGGGGGCCGGATTTGAACCGACGACCTTCGGGTTATGAGCCCGACGAGCTACCAGGCTGCTCCACCCCGCGTCACCGTACTGCTTTACTTCATCAAATTTTAATTGG
>NZ_MECT01000316.1:0-1253 GCF_001722145.1 Shigella sp. FC1544 | reverse complement strand
TCGTCTGACGGCAGAAGAAGACCAGGAAATCAGAAAAAGGGCTGCTGAATGCGGCAAGACCGTTTCCGGTTTTTTACGGGCGGCAGCTCTCGGTAAGAACGTTAACTCACTGACTGATGATCGGGTACTGAAAGAAGTTATGAGACTGGGGGCGTTACAGAAAAAACTCTTTATCGACGGCAAGCGTATCGGGGACAGGGAGTATGCGGAGGTGCTGATCGCTATTACGGAGTATCACCGTGCCCTGTTATCCAGGCTTATGGCAGATTAGCTTCCCGGGGAGAAAACTGTTGAAAACAGACGGTATGAACACGGTAAGCTCCCAAAGTGATCTCCATTCGCTTTCATGCATAGCTATGCAGCGAGCTGAAAACGATCCTGACGCATCCTTCCTGTTTTTCCGGGGTAAAACATCTATTTTTGTGGTGTCTGCGTCAGAATCGCGTTCAGCGCGTTTCAGTGGTGCGTACAATTAAGGGATTATGGTAAATGATGATTATTTCTCCTCTCTATTTACTCGGCAAGCGCCAAAGTGAATTACATCATATTTTACTCCTGATTCATTTATTACTTTAAATATGTCAGAAAGGTGCTTCTTATGATTTTTATCAGTTATAAATGCTATATCAATATTTTTGTTTCCTAAGCCATCTTGATGTCTTTGTATAATATTTTGGGCTTGTTCATGGTAATATAGAGCATAGTTTTTTATCTTCTCATTACTTGTTGCGTATTCTTTTCTATATATGGATTGTGACATCATTTCTTCTTCTAATTTTGATTGAGGTATATTGCGCGCGTTCGCTAGAACTTTTAGGTCATCTTTGCTTATGTTTAGTGATGGTGTTAACCCTTTTTGAGCTTCAGTATGGCGTTTGTTTACCTCTGAAAGAACGCTTAGTCCCTTTGTGAAGTCGTTGTCTTTTGTATAAAAATCAATTCTTAGGTTTTTGGGGACTACAGTCCATCCATCGCCTTTTTGACGCGTGAATAGTGTTTGTGGATGGGAGATCTCTTTCCATCCACCATGCGACATAATGACAAGTTGTGTTGCTTTTCCTGTTTGGCTCAATCCTATTCCGTCTTTCTGGAATAAACGACGATGACTTGTTACGTCCATGTTTGGTGATGGGTGTGTTTTTATATTTTTGGATGATGTTAGAAGGTGATTTCTTATTGTTGATGATATGTTTGTTATGAGATTCGAATTGAGTATTTTCATTTGTTAACAATCCATTTTTGCGGTGTTTTTT
>NZ_MECT01000315.1:0-1264 GCF_001722145.1 Shigella sp. FC1544 | reverse complement strand
TTGAGAAGCGGTGTAAGTGAACTGCAGTTGCCATGTTTTACGGCAGTGAGAGCAGAGATAGCGCTGATGTCCGGCAGTGCTTTTGCCGTTACGCACCACCCCGTCAGTAGCTGAACAGGAGGGACAGCTGATAGAAACAGAAGCCACTGGAGCACCTCAAAAACACCATCATACACTAAATCAGTAAGTTGGCAGCATCACCGGCGTCGGCATTGTCGAAATTCAGGGTGTATTCTGGAGTGACAACAATGTCCTGTTCTTCAGGCACCAGCTTAAAGCAGGTTATTATTTTCATGATTTCTCCTGTGAGTCGCATACGGAACCATCTCCGATGGAAGGTAAAAATGGCCTGAAAATAGTGTGCGATAGCGGTGCGGGGTTTTCGACGGAGCAAGCTGTTTTCCTTGCCAACAATCTTGCAAAAAAAATGCGATCGCTAAAACAAAAGTGCAATTTGCGGCAATATAGTTATTCCATGACCGTACAATCTTGCATTCAGTGTAAATAATCTTGTTTAGCTCTCGCTAAACGCGGTTGTATAACCGCAATACACGCCGTATTTTATCCGGCATATATTGTTTTTGCTTGCTCATGGAATAGGGAGGTTGTCATGTATCAACGCTGTTTTGATAACGCCAGTGAAACGCTGTTTGTCGCCGGTAAAACGCCACGGCTTTCACGTTTTGCATTTAGCGATGATCCAAAATGGGAGTCCGGACATCACGTTCATGACAATGAAACCGAGTTGATTTACGTCAAGAAAGGGGTTGCAAGGTTTACCATCGATTCTTCGTTATATGTCGCACATGCGGATGACATTGTGGTGATAGAACGCGGCAGGCTGCATGCGGTGGCCTCTGACGTTAACGATCCGGCAACGACGTGTACCTGTGCGCTGTACGGCTTTCAGTTTCAGGGGGCTGAGGAAAATCAGCTACTGCAACCGCATTCTGGTAATGCTGCCAACTTACTGATTTAGTGTATGATGGTGATTTTAAGGTGCTTGCGTGGCTTCCATTTCCATCAGATGTCCTTCCTGCTCCGCTACTGAAGGCGTGGTGCGTAACGGCAAAAGCACTGCCGGACATCAGCGCTATCTCTGCTCTCATTGCCGTAAAACATGGCAACTACAGTTCACTAACACCGCCTCTCAGCCCGGTACGCACCAGAAAATCATTGATATGGCCATGAATGGCGTCGGATGTCGCGCCAGTGCACGCATTATGGGCGTTGGCCTCAACACGGTTTTACGTCACTTAAAAAA
>NZ_MECT01000314.1:0-1273 GCF_001722145.1 Shigella sp. FC1544 | reverse complement strand
GCCGGAAATCTGCGAGGCTCCACACCTGCCAGTTTCACCCTTTTAACCATCATACTGCTCCGTGTTTAATTGTGTGGGATGCGTTCATTACATTTTCACCATTTTGCCACTGCGGCCCCGGAAGACGAAGATATGCCCGGAGAACGGGTCATCTTTCAGCGTGTTCTGCACCTTCGAAGCCAGGCCATTGAAGCCACAACGCATATCTGTGATGCCAGCGATGATCCAGATTCTGGTACCGGTTGGCAGCGTTATCATCGGGTACCTCCTTTCATTTCGCGGATTAGCGCCCGTAACAGTTCCGGAGTGAGAGGGTCAAACAGTTTTACCACACCTGATTTAAGATGCAGCTCGCACCGTGGGACGTTTCCGGGAGCCCCCTCAGGGCGCTCATCATGCTTGTTACGCCAGAAGGGATTTGTAACTGGTCTGGTCGGCTCCGGCGTATCAGTCAGTGCCACCGGGACAGGCATGCATTCCTGTATGTCATCATCGCTCAGTAAGCCGTCCTCGTACTGGCTTTTCCATTTAAACAGCAGGTTATTATTGATATCGTGTTCTCTGGCGATCCGGGCAACAACAGCCCCAGGCTGTAACGCCTGCTTAGCCAGACGGACCTTAAATTCACGGCTATAGCTGGTTCGCCGTTCTTTTCGCCATGAGCTTTCTCTGATTTGAGGCTCTGTTAATTCCTTCTTTCTGTTGGCATAAAGGATGGCGTCAAGTTGAGCGAATGAAACTGAATCGGGCAATGGCCATGCGATACCGGATGCAAGAAATCGCTGAAAAAGCGTATGTATTGTGGAATGACTGAGACCCAGACGCTGAGCGATGGCCCGGATGGTCAGTTTATCTTCAAATCTTAAACGCAGGGCATCAGGCAAATAAGAACGGAAGCAGGGAATATCTTTTGTTGTCTGGGAATTCATCGTTCGTGTCCATCAATATAGATGGGCGTGATTGTTGCCAGACAGGACAATTTTCACAAGACGTCGCTGATGGGGCGCTTACGTCGCTGATGGGGCGCTTACATTAATCCCGTACTCTCTGGCCAGTTGGGCCACGCAGGCCCCTAGCTGGTAAGATTTTTCAATAAGATCAAGCTTAAACTCCATAGAGTCATAGAGTAAGAGGCACGAATCCTGCGGGGGCGAAGAGAATCTGACATTGATAGAGTGAACCGCCCCGGGAATCCTGGAGACTAAACTTCCTGAGAAAGAGGTAAACAGGATGACTAAAAATACTCGTTTTTCCCCCGAAGTCCGTCAACGGG
>NZ_MECT01000313.1:0-1281 GCF_001722145.1 Shigella sp. FC1544 | reverse complement strand
CGTGATGGCGCGGGTATCTGGACCATCTGCCGCGGTGCCATCCTGGTGGATGCAAACCTGTCGTTCCGGGCATGAAGTTGTCGAAGGAAAAATGCGACCGGGTTAACGCCATTGAGCGTGATAAGGCGCTGGCATGGGTGGAGAAAAACATCAGAGTGCCATTGAGCGAACCCCAGAAAGCGGGGATCGCGTCATTCTGTCCGTACAACATTGGTCCCGGTAAGTGTTTCCCGTCGACGTTTTATAAACGAATTAATGCAGGTGATCGCAGGGGAGCGTGTGAGGCGATTCGCTGGTGGATTAAGGACGGTGGCAGAGACTGCCGTATTCGTTCAAACAACTGCTACGGTCAGGTATCCCGTCGTGACCAGGAGAGCGCGCTGGCGTGCTGGGGTATCGACAGATAAGCAGAATATTTTGCTGAAAAATGCGGTTTGCTTACACGGACGGATAACACGAAATCCTGCGAACTGACAAAAACTAAGTGAATAAAAGTAAAAACCCCGTTTGTTGGCTGCAAGCGGGGTTTTGTGTTTCCTGACTCTGGAAAAGTCAAAGGAGAAAGTGTGTTTGATTTTAGCAAACTGATTCGGGAGATTCGAGTGATGGCTGAAAAATTATCCACCTGGAAGTTCATTCTTATCTGGCTGGTGTTTGTGATTATGGCCTCCGGTTATTTCATCGGTCAGATACGCTGGTGGTGAAATGAACCGCGTACTGTGCGTGGTCATCATTGCCCTGCTGGTGGCCTGTGGTGCGCTTAGTCTGGGGCTGAATCATTACCGTGATAACGCCATAACCTACAAAGAGCAGCGCGATAAAAAAGTCAGTGAGCTGGAGCAGGCAAATGCAACCATTACTGATATGCAGCAGCGCCAGCGTGATGTTGCTGCACTTGATGCCAGATACTCGAGGGAATTAGCCGATGCGAGAGCTGAAAATGAAACTCTGCGCGCTGACGTTGCCGCTGGTCGTAAGCGCCTGCGGATCAACGCCACCTGCCCCGGTACCGTGCGTGAAGCCCCCACCACCTCCGGCGTGGATAATGCAACCGGCCCCCGACTGGCAGACACCGCTGAACGGGATTATTTCACTCTCAGAGAGCGGTTGATGCTGATGCAGAAGCAGCTGGAAGTGGCGCAGGAATATATCCGCACTCAGTGCCTGAAATAAGTTTTGCTGATGCGCGGTATTGTCGCCGTATCCCCGCATTAACAGAGACCGCAGCCCGACCGGGAGACTCCTCTGCGCGAGTGTGCGGGGATAATCAAAAACGATACA
>NZ_MECT01000312.1:0-1285 GCF_001722145.1 Shigella sp. FC1544 | reverse complement strand
ACGGTTGTGGCGCACGTCTTCGGTGAACGCACTCTGGCCACACTGGAGCGTCTTCTGAGCCTGCTGTCGGCCTTTGAGGTCGTGGTATGGATGACGGATGGCTGGCCGCTGTATGAATCACGCCTGAAGGGAAAGCTGCACGTTATCAGCAAGCGTTACACTCAGCGCATTGAGCGACATAATCTGAATCTGAGACAACATCTGGCAAGGCTGGGACGGAAGTCACTGTCGTTCTCAAAATCGGTGGAGCTGCATGACAAGGTCATCGGGCATTATCTGAACATAAAACACTATCAGTAAGTTGGCAGCATTACCCTACGCAAGGAGTATTTATCTCTACTCCCGTCAATGATTGCATCTCTTTTCTCTGCTAACGGTGTCGCGGCGGCCATTGATTTATGCCAGGGATATGATATCAAAGCGAGTTGTCACGCCAGCAGGCAAAGCCTTTCAGGCATTACGCAGGACTGGAGTGTCGCCGATGGGCAATGGCTGGTTTTTTCGGATATGACCAATAACGCCAGCGGAGGAGCCGTATTTTTGCAACAAGGAGCGGAATTTTCACTATTACCAGAAAATGAAACTGGAATGACTCTGTTTGCCAATAACACCGTTACAGGAGAATATAATAACGGCGGGGCCATATTTGCTAAAGAAAACTCAACGCTGAATCTTACTGATGTTATTTTTTCTGGTAACGTCGCAGGCGGCTATGGTGGCGCAATCTATTCTTCTGGTACTAATGATACTGGTGCCGTCGATTTACGTGTCACTAACGCCATGTTTCGCAATAATATCGCTAATGATGGCAAAGGTGGCGCAATTTATACCATTAATAATGACGTCTATTTAAGTGATGTTATTTTTGATAACAACCAGGCATATACATCAACAAGTTACAGTGATGGCGATGGCGGTGCAATCGATGTTACCGATAATAATAGCGACAGCAAGCATCCTTCAGGTTATACGATAATAAATAACACTGCCTTTACAAATAACACTGCCGGTAATGCTGCCAACTTACTGATTTAGTGTATGATGGTGATTTTAAGGTGCTTGCGTGGCTTCCATTTCCATCAGATGTCCTTCCTGCTCCGCTACTGAAGGCGTGGTGCGTAACGGCAAAAGCACTGCCGGACATCAGCGCTATCTCTGCTCTCATTGCCGTAAAACATGGCAACTACAGTTCACTTACACCGCCTCTCAGCCCGGTACGCACCAGAAAATCATTGATATGGCCATGAATGGCGTCGGATGTCGCGCCAGTGCACGCATTATGGGC
>NZ_MECT01000311.1:0-1293 GCF_001722145.1 Shigella sp. FC1544 | reverse complement strand
TCTGCATATCTGACACTTTGGTTCCCACTACTTATTTGGTGGACACCACTTTGTCTAATTCGTCAGATTCTGACCAGACGGTTCAGGCTGTACGCTTACAAACAAAGGGAGCCCGCAGCGGTAAAACCGAGAACCATGATGAATGCACGGCGATTGCGCCATAATCCTTTCAGAGATCCAGCTTCTTTTAAAGCGCGCGTTTCTTGTTGCGAAGTTTCATCTAATTGACGACGTAACCACAACGCCACAACAGCTAACACAGCTCCTAACGCGAAAGGAATACGCCATCCCCACTCTCTGAGTGCAGCGTCTTCCATGGTGTGTTGTAAAACCACGACAACCAGTAGGGCTAGCAGTTGTCCGCCGATCAACGTCACATACTGAAATGATGCGTAAAAACCTTTGCGCCCTTCAACGGCAACTTCACTCATATAGGTGGCGCTGGTGCCATATTCTCCGCCAACGGATAATCCCTGAAATAAACGCGCGAGAAGCAATAATGCCGGAGCCCACGTACCTATAGTTTCATAACCAGGGAGGCAGGCGATAACCAGCGATCCGAAACACATCATACACACCGATAACAGCATCGATTTTTTGCGACCATGTTTATCGGCTATGCGGCCAAATAGCCAACCGCCTATTGGGCGCATCAGGAATCCCGCAGCAAAAACACCTGCTGTTTGTAGTAGTTGAGTCGTCGTGTTCCCGGAAGGGAAGAAAATGTGGGCGAAGTAGAGTGAACAGAACGAGTAGACATAGAAATCGAACCACTCGACCAGATTACCTGAAGAGGCCCCCACAATCGCCCAAATGCGGCGACGAGTATCACTACTTGTCAGTTTGCTGTCTGCCGTTACAGTACTTTCAGCCATGCCATTATGTCTCCTGCCGTAATCCGATGCTTTTGTTGGTCGCTTTTGTTTATTTCTTTTGGTAAAGAAAATGTGATACATTTGTTGCGTATTATTATGCAACATTAACCATGAATTTAGTTAGCAGGAAAATGGTTATTGAGGAGCTTAAGGATAAATTTCTGGTAAGGAGGACACGTATGGAAGTAGGCAAGTTGGGGAAACCGCATCCGTTGCTGAATCTGGCATATGTGGGAGTATAAGACGCGCAGCGTCGCATCAGGCATTTTTTCTGCGCCAATGCAAAAAGGCCATCCTGACGGATGGCCTTTCGCTTAATTTGATGCCTGGCAGTTCCCTACTCTCGCATGGGGAGACCCCACACTACCATCGGCGCTACGGCGTTTCACTTCTGAGTTCGGCATGGGGTCAGGTGGGA
>NZ_MECT01000310.1:0-27767 GCF_001722145.1 Shigella sp. FC1544 | reverse complement strand
CTGTATGAATCCCGCCTGAAGGGAAAGCTGCACGTAATCAGCAAGCGATATACGCAGCGAATTGAGCGGCATAACCTGAATCTGAGGCAGCACCTGGCACGGCTGGGACGGAAGTCGCTGTCGTTCTCAAAATCGGTGGAGCTGCATGACAAAGTCATCGGGCATTATCTGAACATAAAACACTATCAATAAGTTGGAGTCATTACCGGTATTTGCAGTGATGTTCTTCCCTTTCTGGTTTTTTCATCAAGGCAGTAATTTTTGTCGCGCATGTAAAAGTGGAGTCTGTATTTCAGCAATCTATCTTTTAGATTTATTCCTGTTCTCCGATAAAATTTTTTCCATTGCTGTATTTTCCTTCTTTTTTACTTTCACCATATTTATGGTCTTTACCTGTTTATGTGTACTTCAGAAAAGAGCATCAGGTAAAAGTTATCATTCAGACAACAGCGGTTCCGGTGGAGGCTCAAGTGGCGGCGGATTTAGCGGCGGTGGCGGTTCTTCTGGAGGTGGCGGCGCATCCGGCCGCTGGTAACTCAACCATAAAAAATGCCATCCCGGAGGCTGGCATTTTTAAATCAGATAAAGTCAGTCTTATGCCTGGCCTTTGATCTCTTTACGACCGTTGTACGGTGCTTTTTCGCCCAGAGCTTCTTCGATACGAATCAGCTGGTTGTATTTAGCAACACGGTCAGAACGGCTCATAGAACCAGTTTTGATCTGGCCTGCAGCAGTACCAACAGCCAGGTCAGCGATGGTAGCGTCTTCAGTTTCGCCAGAACGGTGAGAGATAACTGCAGTGTAGCCAGCATCTTTCGCCATCTTGATTGCAGCCAGAGTTTCGGTCAGAGAACCGATCTGGTTGAATTTGATCAGGATGGAGTTAGCGATACCTTTTTCGATACCTTCTTTCAGGATCTTGGTGTTGGTTACGAACAGGTCGTCACCAACCAGCTGGATTTTGTCGCCCAGAACTTTAGTCTGGTATGCGAAACCGTCCCAGTCAGATTCGTCCAGACCGTCTTCGATAGAAACGATCGGGTACTGTTTGGTCAGTTCTTCCAGGAAGTGAGTGAATTCTTCAGAGGTGAACGCTTTGTTGCCTTCGCCAGCCAGAACGTATTTACCATCTTTGTAGAATTCAGAAGCTGCGCAGTCCATCGCCAGAGTAATGTCTTTGCCCAGTTCATAACCAGCAGCTTTAACAGCTTCAGCGATAACAGCCAGAGCTTCAGCGTTGGAACCCAGGTTCGGCGCATAGCCACCTTCGTCACCAACAGCAGTGTTCATGCCTTTCGCTTTCAGAACTTTTGCGAGGTGATGGAAAACTTCAGAACCCATGCGGATGGCTTCTTTCACAGTTTTCGCGCCAACCGGCTGAATCATGAATTCCTGGATATCAACGTTGTTGTCAGCGTGCTCACCACCGTTGATGATGTTCATCATCGGAACCGGCATAGAGTATTTGCCCGGAGTACCGTTCAGTTCAGCGATGTGCTCGTACAGCGGCATACCTTTAGCAGCTGCAGCAGCTTTGGCGTTAGCCAGAGATACAGCCAGGATTGCGTTCGCGCCGAATTTGGATTTGTTTTCGGTGCCGTCCAGGTCGATCATGATCTTGTCAATGCCAGCCTGATCTTTAGCATCTTTGCCAATCAGCGCCTGAGCGATCGGGCCGTTTACCGCAGCAACAGCTTTGGTTACGCCTTTACCCAGGAAACGGGATTTGTCGCCATCGCGCAGTTCCAGAGCTTCACGGGAACCAGTAGAAGCACCTGACGGAGCAGCTGCCATACCGACGAAACCACCCTCCAGATGTACTTCGGCTTCAACAGTCGGGTTACCACGGGAGTCGATGATTTCACGACCGATGATTTTTACGATTTTGGACATTAGGTTTTCCTCAAGTCACTAGTTAAACTGAAACTCCAGACAAACAACGCGTACCCAGGGTACGCGTTGCCGTTCTAACTTTTTTACTTACTTCGCCTGACGTTTCTGGAACTCGCTGGCGGCTTTCACAAAGCCTGCAAACAGCGGGTGACCATCACGTGGAGTAGAAGTAAACTCCGGATGGAACTGGCAAGCCACGAACCACGGGTGATTCGGAACTTCGATGATCTCGACCAACTGATCATCCCCGGAACGGCCCGCAACGCGCAGACCTGCATCTTCAATCTGTTTCAACAGCATGTTGTTGACTTCGTAACGGTGACGATGACGCTCAACAATTGTCGGCGCATTGTACAGCTGGCGAACCAGGCTATCGTCAACCAACTGGCACTGCTGTGCGCCGAGACGCATGGTACCGCCGAGATCGCTCTTCTCGCTACGAACTTCAACGTTGCCGTTTTCATCGCGCCACTCGGTAATCAGCGCCACAACCGGGTACTTACAGTCTGGCACAAATTCCGTAGAGTTGGCGTTCTCCATGTTGGCAACATGGCGAGCGTAATCAATTAACGCCACCTGCATACCCAGGCAAATGCCCAGATAAGGAATATTGTTCTCACGCGCAAAACGCGCGGTCGTAATCATGCCTTCTACGCCACGATAGCCGAAACCGCCAGGTACGAGGATTGCGTCCAGACCTTTAAGGATTTCAACGCCGCGCGTTTCAACATCTTGTGAATCGATCAGTTTGATGTTGACGCTGACACGATTCTTCAGCCCACCGTGTTTCAGTGCTTCGATCACTGATTTATAAGCATCCGGCAGTTCAATGTACTTGCCGACCATACCGATGGTGACTTCACTTACCGGGTTCGCTTCTTCGAAGATAACCTGTTCCCATTCGGACAGATTCGCTTCCGGGCAGTTTAAGCTGAATCGTTTACAAATATAATCGTCCAGCCCCTGAGATTTCAACAGGCCCGGAATTTTATAGATGGAATCGACGTCTTTCAGAGAAATAACCGCTTTTTCCGGAACATTACAGAACAATGCAATCTTCGCACGTTCGTTCGCCGGAACAGCGCGATCTGAACGACAAATCAGGATGTCAGGCTGGATACCGATGGAGAGCAGCTCTTTTACAGAGTGCTGAGTCGGTTTGGTTTTGACTTCACCAGACGCTGCCATGTACGGCACCAGCGTCAGGTGCATAAACAGAGTGTGCTCACGGCCAATTTCAACAGCCATCTGGCGAATCGCTTCGAGGAACGGCAAGGATTCGATATCACCTACTGTACCGCCGATTTCTACCAGTACTACGTCATGACCTTCGCCACCTTCCAGCACGCGCTCTTTGATTGCGTTAGTGATGTGCGGAATAACCTGCACGGTTGCGCCGAGGTAGTCACCGCGGCGTTCTTTACGCAGAACGTCAGAGTAGATACGACCCGTGGTGAAGTTGTTGCGGCGGCTCATTTTGGTACGAATGAAACGCTCGTAGTGCCCCAGGTCCAGGTCGGTTTCAGCGCCGTCTTCAGTAACGAACACTTCCCCGTGTTGGATTGGGCTCATAGTACCTGGATCGACGTTGATGTACGGATCCAGTTTCATGATGGTCACATTGAGGCCACGGGCTTCAAGAATGGCTGCGAGGGAGGCTGCGGCAATGCCTTTACCCAGAGAGGATACGACCCCGCCGGTCACAAAAATATAGTTCGTTGTCATGCTGAACCTGAGAAGTTAGGTTGAAAAGACGATGGAATAACCAGGACGGGAAAGCAGTATACCCGAACATGACCTGTGCCACAAACTTTCATTATCCCTCCTCTTCGCCAGCGCACTATTGAAATCAGGAGTGAGAAAATAGCCCCTTTGGGGTAAATGTTTTTGACGCAAATCAAGCGTTGTCATTTAAAAAATGACAAGCGCTTGACCGCGTAATTCCCTTAGAGATCAATTTCCTGCCGTTTTACCTGTTGCCAGACTTCTTCCATTGTTTCGAGGTCAACACCTGTCATTTCCAGTCCACGCGCGGCAACAATACGCTCCACTTCGCGAAAACGACGCTCGAATTTTTCGTTCGCTTTTTGCAATGCGATTTCTGCTTTCGTCCCTAAATGGCGAGCCAGATTAACCGTGGCAAACAGCAGGTCCCCCATTTCCTCCTCCAGTTTAGCCTGGTCGACAACAGCCTGCCGCGCCTCGTACATCACCTCGTCGATCTCTTCGTAGACTTTATCAACCACCGGGCCAAGCGTCGTCCAGTCGAAGCCAACGTTGGCGCAACGTTTCTGGATTTTTTGCGCCCGCATTAAAGCCGGTAAACTACGAGGAATATCGTCCAGCGCCGAATGCTGCGCTTTCTGCGCGCGCTCTTCGGTTTTGATTTGCTCCCAACGGGCAAGCACTTCACTACTGTTTTCGGCAGAACTATCAGCAAAAACATGCGGATGGCGACGCTCTAATTTATCGCTAATAGCAGCGCAAATATCATTAAAGTCAAAGCGCCCTTCTTCCTGAGCCATTTGCGCGTAAAACACCACCTGGAATAGCAGATCGCCCAGTTCACCGCGAAGATCGTCAAAATCTTCACGGGCGATGGCGTCCAGCACTTCGTAGGTTTCTTCAAGGGTGTAAGGCGCAATGGTGGCAAATGTCTGCTCTTTATCCCACGGGCAGCCGTTTTCCGGATCGCGCAGGCGCTGCATAATAGTGAGCAAACGATCGATTTGATTCATTGAATTGTCCTGAAAATTGCGGGTCTGTCAGGTGGAAACCTGTGACCAGAATAGAAGTGAGTTAGTAACACTACCCAATCAGTACGTTAATTTTGGCTTTAATGAGTTGTAATTCCTCTGGGGCAACTGTTCCTTTCTTCGTTGCTCCTCTTGCCCGCCAGGCGATTCTTTTTACCTGATCAGCTAACGCTACGCCATCACGTTCCTGACCGGATAAAACAACTTCGAACGGATATCCTTTTGATTGCGTTGTACAAGGAACACACAGACACATACCTGTTTTGTTGTTGTACATGAAAGGACTCAGGACAACAGCTGGACGATGTCCAGCTTGCTCGCTACCTTTTGTCGGGTCAAAATCAACCCAAATCAGATCGCCCATATCGGGTACGTATCGGCTTACCATTACCAGACTTCCTTATCTTTCGGCTCTCCCCAGTCGATATTCTCGTGGAGGTTTTCCGGCGTGATGTCGTTGACCAGTTCAGCAAGCGTAAATACGGGCTCTTTACGCACTGGCTCAATAATTAATTTGCCATCCACCAGGTCAATCTTCACTTCATCATCAATATTCAGATTGAGCGCCTGCATTAACGTAGCCGGGATCCGCACCGCCGGTGAATTTCCCCAACGCTTTACGCTACTGTGGATCATAACCCTTTCCTCAAACCGCTATCATATGTAGATACAGTATATATCAATCTACATTGTAGATACGAGCAAATTTCTGCCTAACTCCCGTGCAACCGACGCGCGTCGATAACATCCGGCACCTGGTTGAGTTTACCCAGCACGCGGCCCAGCACCTGCAGGTTGTAAATCTCAATGGTCATGTCGATGGTCGCCAGTTGCTGTTTGGTGTCGCTACGGCTGGCAACGCCAAGTACGTTCACCTTCTCGTTGGCGAGAATGGTCGTGATATCACGTAACAACCCACTACGATCATTAGCCACCACGCGGACCACCAGCGAATATCCGGCGGAGTAGCTCTCACCCCATACCGCGTCAACAATGCGTTCTGGCGCATGAGAGCGCAGTTCCGCCAGTTGTTCGCAATCGGCGCGGTGTACTGAAATACCGCGCCCCTGGGTAATGAAGCCGACAATCTCATCTCCAGGAATCGGCTGGCAGCAGCGCGCGATGTGGTGCATCAGGTTGCCAACACCTTCGACTACCACGCGACCGTTATCTTTACTGCGGTTTTGCGGCGTGTAGCTTTTTTGCTGAAGTTGCTTCAGCGCGGCGGCGTCCTGCTCTTCGGCACTCGGCTTATTAAATTGCGATTGCAGGAAGTTCACCATCTGATTGAGACGGATATCCCCGCCACCAATCGCCGCCAGCAACTCGTCGACATCATTAAAGTTGTAACGCGGCAGCAGATGTTTTTCTGCTTCTTTCAGGCTGATCCCCAGATGTTCCAGCTCGTCGTCAAGGATTTGCCGCCCAGCCAGAATGTTTTTGTCACGGTCCTGTTTACGGAACCAGGCGTGAATTTTCGAACGCCCACGGCTGGTTGTGACGTAACCGAGGTTTGGGTTTAACCAGTCACGGCTGGGGTTCGGCTGTTTCTGGGTTATAATTTCAATCTGGTCGCCCATCTGCAGCTGGTAGGTGAACGGCACAATGCGCCCGCCAATTTTTGCCCCGATGCAGCGGTGTCCGACATCACTGTGGATGTGGTAAGCGAAGTCCAGCGGCGTTGATCCCGCAGGCAAATCAACGACATCACCTTTCGGCGTAAAGACATACACCCGGTCGTCAAAGACCTGGCTGCGTACTTCGTCGAGCATTTCGCCGGAATCAGCCATCTCTTCCTGCCACGCAATCAGTTTACGCAGCCAGGCAATCCGGTCTTCATGTCCCGAACGTGCGCCGCCAGCTGCCGCGCCCTCTTTATATTTCCAGTGCGCAGCAACACCCAACTCTGCATCTTCATGCATCTGTTTGGTGCGGATTTGGATCTCAACGGTTTTGCCACCTGGCCCCAGAACCACGGTATGAATAGACTGATAACCGTTTGGTTTCGGGTTAGCGACATAATCGTCAAACTCATCCGGCAGGTGGCGATAGTGAGTGTGCACTATCCCCAGTGCGGCATAACAATCCTGTAAACGCTCGGCGACAATACGTACCGCACGCACATCAAACAGCTCATCGAAGGCGAGGTTCTTTTTCTGCATTTTGCGCCAGATGCTGTAGATGTGTTTCGGACGGCCATACACTTCAGCTTTAACGCCTTCAGCTTTCATCTCAGCGCGCAGATGACCGACAAACTCTTCGATATAGTGTTCGCGGTCGAGACGGCGTTCATGCAGCAGTTTTGCGATGCGTTTGTATTCGGTCGGGTGCAGATAACGGAAGCAGTAATCTTCCAGCTCCCATTTCAGTTGCCCAATCCCAAGACGGTTCGCCAACGGCGCGTAGATATTGGTGCACTCTTTTGCCGCCAGTACGCGTTCATCTTCCGGCGCATCTTTTACTTCGCGCAGATGAGCAATACGCTCCGCCAGTTTGATGACCACGCAGCGAAAATCATCGACCATCGCCAATAACATCCGGCGAACGTTATCGACCTGTTCGGAGGAAACAGAATCAGTGTGCGTCGCTTTCAGCTGGCGGATCGCCGCCATATCACGCACGCCGTGAATAAGGTTAACGACAGACTTACCGACGCTCTCACGCAGCACATCTTCGCTGACTACGTTGGCATCGGCCAGAGGGAACAGCAGCGCCGCCCGCAGCGTGTCAATGTCCATACTTAATGTCGAGAGGATCTCCACCATCTCAACACCACGCCACAATAACAGACTGGCATCCGGATGCCCCTGCGTCTGCTGCAGACAATACGCCCAGGTTTCGGCTAAGCACTCACACGACTTCTGGCTGGTAATACCCAGACTTGCGATCCATTTTTCCGGATCAAATTCACCAGCCTTATTGATATGTGCACTTCTTACCGCAACCATTGTCCTCTCCTTTAGGGACCAGACCTGCCGAAATCGGCAAATCGTAACTATTTAACGCGCGAGAAAAGTACCATCGATTCCAGATGTCCCGTGTGTGGGAACATATCCAGCATCGCCAGTCGCGCAATGGTATATCCTGCTTTTAATAACGCTTCGCTATCCCGAGCCAGCGTTGCAGGGTTACAGGATACATAAACTATACGAATAGGTTCCAGTTTTATAATTTGCTGCATAACACCTGCGGCACCTGCTCGCGCCGGGTCCAGCAACACTTTATCGAAGCCGTTTTTCGCCCACGGCTGCTTTGTGACATCTTCTTCAAGATTTTCGTGATAAAACGTCACATTCTGTAAGCCATTAAGACGCGCATTCTGCTGGCCTTTTTCCACCAGCGCCGGAACACCTTCTACACCGACCACACTGGCAGCTTGTGTCGCCAATGGCAGTGTAAAGTTGCCCATACCGCAGAACAGATCCAGTACGCGATCTTCAGGTTGCACATCCAGCCATTCCAACGCACTCGCTACCATTTTTTGGTTCACACCCGCATTGACCTGAATAAAATCGCGCGGGCTAAAAGTTAAGCGCAACCCGTTAGAGTCATACCAGGGCATCTCACCAGAGACGGTTTCGAGTATCTCACTATCGGGGGCGAGATACAGATCCAGGCCTTCAGAATGCGAAAAGCGTTCCAGTTTTTCGCGATCTGCCGAACTTAGCGGTGCGGTATGGCGCAAAATCATCAGCGTGCCGCTGGTTGCCTGTACCAGTTCAACATGACCAAGATGGCGCATTGCTTGTAAGCTGCCCAGGCATGCCCTGACTTTGGGCAGCAATGCTTCAAGTTGGGGCACTAAAATGGGACATTGTTTAACGTCGACAATGTCACTGGAGCCCGCTTTGCGAAACCCCATCTGAAGTTGCTGTGTTTTCGGTAAGTAGTTCAGACTTAAACGCGCGCGACGGCGATAGCCCCAGGGAACATCGGCGATCACTTCAGAGACTTCGTGTTTCATTAATCGGGCGAGTGCCGCACTTTTGCTTCGCTGCTGTAAATCCACGCTGGCGTGTTGTTGCTGACAGCCGCCGCATACGCCAAAATGAGGACAGCGTGGCGTTTCGCGTTCCGGGCTATCGCTTAACCGGCGTACGACTTTAGCGCGGGCATACTGTTTTTTATCTTCAGTAACAGTAACTTCCGCGTTTTCCTGCGGCAATAATCCGGGGATAAATAGCGTTTTGCCGTTATGTCGCGCCACGCCCTGACCAAAAGAGTCGAGGTCGTTGACTGAAACGGTTATGATCTGACGCGTCGTCGTGCGTCGTTTTGCAGAGTAGAATTGCGCCATTGGCGAGACTTTCTCAATTTAACAGTGTGACCTTAATTGTCCCATAACGGAACTCCATGACCAACTACAGCCTGCGCGCACGCATGATGATTCTGATCCTGGCACCGACCGTCCTTATTGGTTTATTGCTGAGTATCTTTTTCGTCGTGCATCGCTATAACGACTTGCAGCGTCAACTGGAAGATGCCGGTGCCAGCATTATTGAGCCGCTTGCAGTTTCTACTGAATATGGCATGAGCCTGCAAAATCGCGAATCTATCGGTCAGTTAATAAGCGTACTGCATCGTCGCCATTCCGATATTGTTCGCGCGATTTCGGTTTATGATGAAAATAACCGACTCTTTGTCACCTCCAATTTTCATCTTGATCCCTCATCAATGCAGCTCGGCAGCAACGTGCCGTTTCCTCGCCAGCTCACTGTCACTCGTGACGGCGATATTATGATCCTCCGCACGCCGATTA
The DNA here is from genome assembly GCF_001722145.1 of Shigella sp. FC1544. Classification (NCBI taxonomy): domain Bacteria; kingdom Pseudomonadati; phylum Pseudomonadota; class Gammaproteobacteria; order Enterobacterales; family Enterobacteriaceae; genus Shigella; species Shigella sp. FC1544. The sequence goes on along the minus strand of NZ_MECT01000310.1, from coordinate 18,359 downwards.
TTTCTGAGAGTTACTCCCCCGACGAATCGCCCAGTAGCGATGCCAAAAATAGTCAAAATATGTTGGGATATATTGCGCTTGAGCTGGATCTTAAATCGGTTCGCTTGCAGCAATATAAAGAGATCTTTATTTCCAGCGTGATGATGCTGTTTTGTATCGGTATTGCGCTTATTTTTGGCTGGCGCTTAATGCGCGATGTAACCGGTCCGATTCGCAACATGGTGAATACCGTCGACCGCATCCGTCGCGGGCAACTCGACAGCCGGGTGGAAGGATTTATGCTCGGCGAGCTGGATATGCTGAAAAACGGTATCAACTCGATGGCAATGTCGCTGGCTGCTTATCACGAAGAGATGCAGCACAATATCGACCAGGCGACGTCCGATCTGCGTGAAACGCTGGAGCAGATGGAAATTCAGAACGTTGAGTTGGATCTGGCGAAAAAGCGCGCCCAGGAAGCGGCGCGTATTAAATCCGAGTTTCTGGCAAATATGTCACACGAGCTGCGTACACCACTGAATGGTGTTATTGGCTTTACCCGCCTGACGCTGAAAACAGAATTAACACCAACGCAGCGCGATCACCTGAATACGATTGAACGTTCGGCAAATAATTTGCTGGCAATTATTAATGATGTTCTCGACTTCTCGAAACTGGAAGCAGGTAAGCTGATTCTGGAAAGTATTCCATTCCCACTACGCAGCACGCTGGATGAAGTCGTTACTCTGCTGGCACATTCTTCTCACGATAAAGGGTTGGAACTGACGCTCAATATTAAAAGCGACGTGCCTGATAACGTGATCGGCGACCCACTGCGATTACAGCAAATCATCACTAACCTGGTGGGGAATGCAATTAAATTCACCGAGAATGGCAACATTGATATTCTGGTAGAAAAACGTGCGCTGAGTAATACCAAAGTGCAGATTGAAGTGCAGATTCGGGATACCGGCATTGGTATTCCTGAACGCGATCAATCGCGCTTATTCCAGGCCTTCCGACAGGCTGATGCCAGTATTTCCCGCCGTCATGGTGGCACCGGGCTGGGGCTGGTGATTACACAAAAACTGGTTAATGAAATGGGCGGCGATATTTCGTTCCATAGCCAGCCGAATCGCGGTTCAACTTTCTGGTTCCACATTAATCTCGATCTGAACCCGAACATTATTATCGAAGGGCCATCCACCCAGTGCCTCGCAGGTAAGCGCCTGGCCTATGTCGAACCAAACTCCGCAGCAGCGCAATGCACGCTGGATATTTTAAGTGAAACGCCGCTGGAAGTGGTTTATAGCCCAACGTTCTCCGCGCTGCCTCCCGCGCATTACGACATGATGTTGTTAGGCATCGCGGTGACCTTCCGCGAGCCGCTAACAATGCAACATGAGCGATTAGCGAAAGCGGTATCGATGACCGATTTCCTGATGCTGGCACTTCCTTGCCATGCACAAGTCAATGCTGAAAAACTCAAGCAAGATGGTATCGGCGCGTGTCTGCTGAAACCATTAACACCTACACGCCTGTTGCCTGCCCTGACGGAATTTTGTCATCACAAACAAAACACGCTTTTGCCTGTAACCGATGAAAGTAAGCTGGCAATGACAGTCATGGCGGTTGATGACAACCCCGCTAACCTGAAACTTATCGGCGCATTGCTGGAAGATATGGTGCAACATGTGGAACTTTGCGATAGCGGGCATCAGGCGGTTGAACGGGCGAAACAGATGCCGTTCGATTTGATCTTAATGGATATTCAAATGCCGGACATGGATGGCATTCGGGCCTGCGAACTCATCCACCAGCTCCCCCATCAGCAACAAACGCCGGTTATCGCGGTAACGGCGCATGCAATGGCCGGGCAAAAAGAGAAGCTGCTTGGCGCAGGGATGAGCGATTATCTGGCGAAACCGATTGAAGAAGAGCGATTGCATAATTTGTTGTTGCGCTACAAGCCTGGCAGCGGTATTTCCTCTCGCGTCGTGACGCCCGAAGTCAACGAAATTGTGGTGAACCCGAATGCGACCCTCGACTGGCAACTGGCACTACGCCAGGCAGCAGGAAAAACCGATTTAGCGCGCGATATGCTGCAAATGTTACTCGATTTCCTGCCTGAAGTTCGCAACAAAGTTGAGGAACAGCTGGTTGGAGAAAACCCGGAAGGCCTGGTTGATTTGATTCATAAACTGCATGGCAGTTGCGGCTATAGCGGTGTGCCGCGTATGAAGAATCTCTGCCAACTGATCGAACAACAGCTACGTAGCGGTACTAAAGAAGAAGATTTGGAGCCGGAGCTGCTGGAACTGTTGGACGAGATGGATAATGTCGCGCGCGAAGCCAGCAAAATTCTCGGGTAACGGACGTCTTGTCGAGTAGCAATCGGCTTTTTATGACGCTGGTTTCAGATTGGTGACAAAGTGCCTGTGTTTATGCCGGATGCGGCGTTAACGCCTTATCCGGCCTACAAAACCAATTAAATTCAATGAATTAAAAAATGATGTAGACCTGATACATAGCACAACAGGCTATTTTGCGTTTAGCATCAGTCTCAAGCCGGCTCCAGATAGAGCCGGTTTTGGTTTTCTGTCTTAACGCACCATGCACGGGCGCTTGTTATCGAACGTCCAGCCAGGAATCAGATACTGCATTCCCATCGCATCGTCACGCGCGCAAAGCCCGTGTTTCTGATACAGCTCATGGGCTTTCATCACTTGATCCATATCGATTTCTACACCCAGCCCCGGTTTTTCCGGCACCTGAACCAGACCGCCTTTGATCTCAAACGGTTCTTTGGTCAAGCGCTGATTGCCTTCCTGCCAAATCCAGTGCGTATCAATCGCGGTGATTTTACCCGGTGCAGCGGCGGCAACATGGGTAAACATCGCCAGGGAAATATCGAAGTGGTTGTTTGAGTGTGAACCCCAGGTCAGGCCAAATTCATGGCACATTTGCGCCACACGTACCGAACCTTGCATCGTCCAGAAATGCGGATCCGCCAGCGGGATATCAACGGATTGCAGGGAGAGCGTATGGCCCATCTGCCGCCAGTCGGTGGCGATCATATTGGTTGCGGTCGGCAGGCCAGTTGCGCGACGGAACTCTGCCATCACTTCACGCCCGGAGAAACCTTGCTCCGCACCACACGGATCTTCTGCATAAGCCAGCGACCCTTTCAGGTATTTACCAATTTTAATCGCTTCGTTCAGCGACCAGGCACCGTTAGGATCGAGCGTAATACGCGCCTGCGGGAAGCGTTGCGCCAGTGCCACAATAGACTCGGCCTCTTCTTCCCCGGCCAGTACACCGCCTTTCAGTTTGAAATCGTTGAAGCCATATTTTTCATACGCCGCTTCCGCCAGGCGCACCACCGCATCCGGCGTCATCGCTTCTTCATGACGCAGGCGATACCAGTCGCATGAGTCATCCGGCTGGCTTTGATACGGCAGCGGTGTGGCTTTGCGATCACCGACGAAGAACAGATAACCGAGCATTTCGACTTCGCTACGCTGTTGACCATCGCCCAGCAGGGATGCCACGTTTACCCCCAGATGCTGCCCCAGCAGATCCAGCATTGCCGCTTCTATCCCGGTAACTACATGAATAGTGGTACGCAAATCAAATGTCTGCAAACCGCGCCCACCAGCATCACGATCGGCAAAAGTATTACGCACCAGCGTCAGAACGTTTTTGTATTCACCCAGCGTTTTACCTACCACCAGCGGAATCGCATCTTCCAGCGTTTTACGGATTTTCTCGCCGCCGGGAATTTCCCCTACGCCAGTGTGACCAGAATTATCTTTGATAATCATAATATTACGCGTAAAGAACGGTGCGTGTGCACCACTCAGATTCATCAGCATACTGTCATGACCCGCCACCGGGATGACCTGCATTTCAGTAACAACAGGCGTCGTAAATTGAGAACTCATATTTATGTCCTTTTTCAGAATCAATGACGGCCGAAAACGGGACGTTTACGGTCAAAGGTCCAGCCGGGGATCAGGTACTGCATCGGACCTGCGTCGTTACGCGCACCGCCAGGCAGACGTTTATAGGCCTCATGTGCCTTTTGTACCTGTTCCCAGTCCAGTTCCACGCCCAGACCGGGCGCATCAGGAACGGCAATTTTTCCGTTTTTAATCTCCAGCGGATTTTTGGTCAGGCGACAATCGCCCTCCTGCCAAATCCAGTGGGTATCGATAGCGGTAGGATTACCCGGTACCGCCGCGCCCACATGGGTAAACATCGCCAGAGAGATATCGAAATGGTTATTAGAATGGCAGCCCCAGGTCAGCCCCCAGTCGTCGCAAAGCTGCGCCACACGGACTGCACCGGAAAGCGTCCAGAAGTGCGGATCGGCAAGTGGAATATCTACCGCATTGAGCATCACCGCATGACCCATTTCGCGCCAGTTGGTGGCGATCATGTTAGTCGCGACGGGCAAGCCGGTCGCCCGCCGAAACTCCGCCATAACTTCACGACCGGAGAAACCCTGTTCTGCGCCGCATGGATCTTCGGCATAGGTAAGAACATCATTCAGCCCTTTGCATAGAGAAATGGCTTCATCAAGTAGCCAGGCACCGTTGGGATCAACGGTAATCCGCGCATCAGGGAAGCGTTTCTTCAATGCACGAACAGTGTCGATTTCTTGCTCGCCAGGTAACACCCCGCCCTTAAGTTTGAAATCTTTAAAGCCATAGCGATCCTGTGAGGCTTCCGCCAGACGCACAACGGCTTCGCTGTTCATCGCTTTCTGATGGCGCAACTGATACCACTCATGGTTGCCCGGCGTATTTTCCAGATAAGGAAGATCGGTTTTGGTCCGATCACCGATATAAAACAGATAACCGAGGACGGTAATAGTCTCGCGTTGCTTGCCTGGCCCCAACAGTTCGCAGACCGGAACATTCAGCGCCTTACCTAGCAGGTCAAGCAAGGCGGCTTCCAGCGCCGCCACGGCATTAACGCGCAATTCAAAAGTCCAGGCACCTTTGCCGAAGGTATCAAAATCGGCTGCCTGATTACCTTTATGCACCTGCTGAACCACTTTATTCAGGCGCGCAACTTCCTGGCCCAGAACCATCGGAATAGCATCGACCTGTGTTTGATAAATCACCTCTCCGCCCGGCGCTTCACCAATGCCGGTATGCCCGGCGTTATCGGTGAGTACCACAATATTGCGGGTGAAATATGCGTTATGTGCCCCACCAATATTAAGCAACATGCTATCGTGCCCGGCGACCGGAATGACTTTCATATCAGTAATAACAGGACTGGATTGTGTCGTCATCTTATTGTCCCGCGACAGGTTTCAGCTCGATACGCTTGATATCGCCCACCAGCACCAGGTAGCTCAGTACCGCGATTAAGGCATGAACACCAACATAAATCAGCGCCCCATTAAAGGAGCCAGTCGTGCCAACGATATAACCAATTGCGATTGGCGTGACGATGCCAGAAATGTTACCGAACATGTTGAACAGGCCACCGGAAAGACCGCTGATCTCTTTTGGCGCGGTATCTGCCATTACTGCCCAACCCAGCGCCCCGATGCCCTTACCGAAGAAGGCCAGCGCCATAAAGCCGATGATCATCCACTCAACGTTGACGTAGTTGCAGAACACCATCACCATCGACAGCAACATGCCCATTACGATCGGTGTTTTACGCGCAATGTTCAGCGATCCCGTGCGGCGCATCAGCCAGTCGGAAATAATCCCACCCAGCACACCGCCGATAAAACCGCAAACCGCCGGAACGGAAGCCACAAAGCCCGCTTTCAGAATCGACATCCCACGCGCCTGCACCAGATAAACCGGAAACCAGGTAATGAAAAAGTAAGTCAGGGCGTTGATACAGTACTGACCGATATAAACGCCGATCATCATCCGTGACCCGAGCAGTTGTTTGATCTGCCCCCACTTCACGCTGAACGGCACTTTAACTTTGGTGTTTTGCTGATCCATATTGATCAGCGCGCCACCCGCGGCGATGTACTCCAGCTCTTTCTGATTTACCCCCGGATGTTGATTTGGCTCGTGGATGACTTTCAACCAGATAAAGCTGATGACAATCCCCAGACTGCCCATAAAGAAGAAGACGTGTGACCAGCCCACTTCATGCGTCAGCCAGCCCATAATCGGCGCGAAGATCACCGTTGCGAAGTATTGAGCGGAGTTAAAAATCGACACCGCCGTTCCCCTTTCCTGCGCCGGAAACCAGGCCGCAACAATGCGACTGTTGCCGGGGAAAGATGGCGCTTCAGCAAGCCCGACCAGGAAGCGCAGAGTAAACAGGGCAACGATAATGCCGAATCCACTAAAGATATCGACGAAGCCTTGCAGCAAGGTAAACATCGACCAGATAAAGATCGACCAGAAGTAGACGCGTTTTGAACCAAAACGATCCAGCAACCAACCACCAGGGATCTGCCCGATAACATAAGCCCATGAGAAGGCAGAGAACACATAGCCCATTCCCACGGGATCAAGGCCGATATCTTTGGCCATTTCCGAACCGGCAATAGAAAGCGTAGCGCGGTCGCCGTAGTTGAAGGATGTGACGATAAACAACATCACCACTATCCAGTAACGAGCATTCGTGCGTTTTTCCACACTGCTCGCAGCCTGACTTAAAGAACTCGTTGTTGCACTCCTGAAAATTCGCGTTAGCCACGCTCACTCTGGACTGCGACATAGCCAGGAAATCAGAGGTGACGTAGGGTGTTTTTTGCCGTTTTTATAGGTCGTTCGCCGAATACGGCGCGTGTTTATATCTGGCAATAGCAGTATAAAAAGCGCGCCATAGCGGCTCACCGTGCAACAACACAACATTAATGCGTTCAATGAGGCCCGATTTTGGCATTAGCCCTGGACGGTGGAATCCACTTCACGGAAATGAAAACAAGAACAAGAAAGGAAGGGTTAAAACGAAGAAATAAAGAAGAGTATGAAATGGATCGCTTGACTCCAGGCAAACGCCAGTAAAAATCCGCGCTATGAAGCAGTTTTTACTGGCATTTGCCTGAAAAGATTCGATTCAGCACCGCTAAAACGACATTTACCGCTCGCTGAACATATCAGGACAACAGCGTGCCCCACTGTTCGACCCACGGATTTGATTCCGTTTCCGGTTCCGGGTTCTCACTGGCGTCAATCAACAGCATTTCGCCAACCCGCTGAGCGCTCTGTTCCTGCAACAAGGCATCGAACTGTTTGCCGCCATTGCAGAAATTTACATAACTGCTGTCGCCGAGCGCAATCACGCCATAACGCAGATTCGGCTGGAAGCCCAGACTATCTTTGATTCCCTGAAAGAGCGGCACAATGCTATCAGGAAGGTCGCCCTGCCCGGTCGTGGACGTAACCACCAGAACATACTTATCCTGATAAGGCAGCCAGTCGCTTAATTCAGGATCTTCAAATACCGTTGCTTTGTGGCCCTGTGCGGTCAGAATTGCTTCTGCTTCTTCCGCCACTAACAGCGAATTTCCGTACATGGTGCCGACAAAAATACCAATTTCCGCCATACCGTTTTCTCCCTGGATTAGGAACTTATCTCTCCATCCTGACCCGATGGCGCACTGAACTCAACCCTTTCATTTTCAGGAAGCAGACCGCGCCAGCCAAATTGTGATAACGCCTGCATCCAGGTGTCGTCCAGGCCCGCGTGAATAGTCAGCGGCTCGCCAGTAAAAGGATGCGTCAATGACAACTGACTGGCATGTAGCATTAACCGCTGGAGGCCAAAATGCTCAGCACCGCTGCGATTCTGGCGTAAATCGCCATGTTTGCTATCGCCAATAATCGGATGACGCAAATGGGCAAGATGTCGGCGAAGCTGATGTTTGCGTCCGGTTTTCGGCTCCAGTTCCACCAGGCCGTAGCGCGTGGTCGGGTAACGTCCGGTCGCTACCGGCATTTCTACGGTCGCCAGACCGCGATAATGCGTCACTGCTGGCTGCGGGCCTTTATCTTCGCGGGCAAATTTATCAGCGATTTTGTCCAGTTCTTCCACCAGTGGATAATCCAGCACCGCTTCTTCCATCAACCAGCCGCGCACAATCGCATGGTAACGTTTCTGGATTTGGTGCTGTTCAAACTGTTGTGCCAGCAGCCGTCCGGCCTCGCTGGATAATCCCATCAACAACACACCAGAAGTGGGTCGGTCCAGACGATGAGCAGTAAAAACATGCTGTCCTATCTGGTCACGCACGGTTTGCATGACCACTACTTTCTCGTCGCGATCCAGCCAGCTACGGTGAACCAGCCAGCCGGAGGGTTTATTTACCGCAACCAGCCATTCATCCTGATAGAGTATTTCCAGCATTAGCTCGCATCATCCGCAAAAAGAGCATCCAGTTTTTCCAACTCAGCCAGAATAAGCGCGTGTTGCGGATGGTCCGTCGCCAGCGCCATTTCATAATAGGGTGCAACAGCAAAAGCGCCCGGTAACGGCTGGTTGTTATTTAACAAATCGTGCATTCGCGGGATCAGCACCCACTGCAACCACTCCAGTGGTTCCATGGTGTCCATAAAGAACGGTTGGGTACTATTAAATTGATGCGGCTGGGGTTCATCGTTTCGCCAGTGCTGATGTTCACGCAGTAACGCTTCAAGCGCCTGCAACTGGAGACGAACGCGGTCATGAGTGGTCATAAAGCAACCTCAATAAGAAAAACTGCCGCGAAGGATAGCAGGAATAAAAAAAGGGAGCACTGTATTCACAGCGCTCCCGGTTCGTTTCGCAGCATTCCAGCTACTTTTGTTGCTCCCTGCTCATCCTTGACAACTTTTCCTCTGGCCTTGCGGCCAATCGTTCATCCTGAACTATTGCTTCCTGCTCACACCACCCCGATGTGATACTTCATCCTGAAGTGTCCTTGGCCTTCCTGACCAGCCGAATCATCCTGACCGGTTCTCATTCTCCATCCTGGAGGTGTCCTTTAACGCGTCCTGCGTCATCCTCTTCGCTTCATCCAGAAGCCTTTCCCTGAAACACCATCCTGGTGTGTCCTGCAGAAGTGTCATCATCCTGATGTTCACTTCGTTGTCTGACTCCCTGTCGACGAAGATAGAATCGTCTTTTTCGCGAAGTCTTACAAGGCGCTTACAGACAATGCCTTAAGGAAAATTTCATATGAAAGTTAAGAATTAACAATCAACATTTTGATTTTAAATGAAAATAACGATTCTTATCTTTTTAAGTATTCGCTTATTTCCTGGCGATCTCCTACAGAGTCTGTAAGAGATCTCTCACAACCAGATGGGGTATTTGGATTACAGAAGAGGCTTAAGTTGATTAAGGAATTCCGCAAGATTTGAGGCTAAATGCGTCCGTTTACGTGTTCCCAGCGTCTCTTTGCACACTTCACCGGAGAGATTACACACCGAGATGACCTCTAACTCTTCTTCCAGCGTCGCGATAAATAGCGTGGGCGGCAGTTTTAGCCTTTTCTGAGTCACCAGATGACCAATCAGATTTTCCTGCACCCGACGGAAGTCGTCTTCACTCCAGGTTTGCAGCAATGTCAGTTTGATATAGCCAAACTGCGCGTGCATATCCCCGGCAAACTGAGTCGTATAAAAGGTATGAATTGTGGGTTGTATCACAATATCAAAAGCGCGTTCAACCGCGTTTACATTTTGTTCCCCGGTAAACGGCTGGGGTTGCCAGTATACGGCATCTTCGGTAGTTGAAATAATGCACGGTGAAGGAACACCGTACAGTTCCTCACTTAACGGCCAGCTTTTATGCTCTTCATGCCACGCATCGCAGTAGCGTGCAGTAAAATCTTTCAGGGCTTGTGCGGTCAAATCGTCCACTAATTTCTCTCTTCACTTAAACCAGATACACTTGTCGTTTAGTTTATCTGGTTTATGACGGTGAAACATGTCTTCTTATGCAAACCATCAGGCACTTGCGGGCCTGACTCTTGGAAAATCAACCGATTACCGGGATACCTATGACGCCAGCCTACTGCAAGGCGTTCCACGTAGCCTGAATCGCGACCCGCTGGGTCTGAAAGCGGATAACCTGCCTTTTCACGGTACGGATATCTGGACGCTGTATGAACTTTCCTGGCTGAATGCGAAAGGTTTGCCGCAGGTCGCTGTCGGTCATGTTGAACTTGATTACACCAGCGTAAATCTGATTGAGTCGAAGAGTTTTAAGCTCTATCTCAACAGTTTTAACCAGACGCGTTTTAATAACTGGGATGAGGTGCGCCAGACGCTGGAGCGCGACTTAAGCACTTGCGCTCAGGGTAAGATTAGCGTGGCGTTATATCGTCTTGATGAACTGGAAGGCCAGCCGATAGGTCATTTTAATGGCACTTGCATTGATGACCAGGATATCACTATCGATAACTATGAATTCACTACTGACTATCTGGAGAATGCCACCTGTGGTGAAAAAGTAGTGGAAGAGACGCTTGTCAGCCACCTGCTGAAATCAAACTGCCTGATCACCCATCAACCAGATTGGGGTTCGATCCAAATTCAGTATCGTGGACGCCAAATTGACAGAGAAAAACTGCTGCGTTACCTGGTCTCATTCCGTCATCACAACGAGTTCCACGAACAGTGCGTGGAACGCATCTTTAATGACCTGTTACGCTTCTGCCAGCCAGAAAAATTGAGCGTTTACGCACGTTATACCCGTCGTGGCGGTCTGGACATTAACCCGTGGCGCAGTAATAGCGATTTTGTCCCATCGACCACAAGACTGGTTCGGCAATAAATTTTTTCTCAATTTTGCGTGCTGGATTCACGCAGAAGGTTGTGAAAGGTCATCAGGCAGGGCTATTGTAATCAAAGGGAATGACGATATTCTTCCCATAAGGAGTTTTTCTTGATTACACATATTAGCCCGCTTGGCTCCATGGATATGTTGTCGCAGCTGGAAGTGGATATGCTTAAACGCACCGCCAGCAGCGACCTCTATCAACTGTTTCGCAACTGTTCACTTGCCGTACTGAACTCCGGTAGTTTGACCGATAACAGCAAAGAATTGCTGTCTCGTTTTGAAAATTTCGATATTAACGTCTTGCGCCGTGAACGCGGCGTAAAGCTGGAACTGATTAATCCCCCGGAAGAGGCTTTTGTCGATGGGCGAATTATTCGCGCTTTGCAGGCCAACTTGTTCGCGGTCCTGCGTGACATTCTCTTCGTTTACGGGCAAATCCATAACACCGTTCGTTTTCCCAACCTGAATCTCGACAACTCCGTCCACATCACTAACCTGGTCTTTTCCATCTTGCGTAACGCTCGCGCGCTGCATGTGGGTGAAGCGCCAAATATGGTGGTCTGCTGGGGCGGTCACTCAATTAACGAAAACGAGTATTTGTATGCCCGTCGCGTCGGAAACCAGCTGGGCCTGCGTGAGCTGAATATCTGCACCGGCTGTGGTCCGGGAGCGATGGAAGCGCCGATGAAAGGTGCTGCGGTCGGACACGCGCAGCAGCGTTACAAAGACAGTCGTTTTATTGGTATGACAGAGCCGTCGATTATCGCCGCTGAACCGCCTAACCCGCTGGTCAACGAATTGATCATCATGCCAGATATCGAAAAACGTCTGGAAGCGTTTGTCCGTATCGCTCACGGTATCATTATCTTCCCTGGCGGTGTGGGTACGGCAGAAGAGTTGCTGTATTTGCTGGGAATTTTAATGAACCCGGCCAACAAAGATCAGGTTTTACCATTGATCCTCACCGGCCCGAAAGAGAGCGCCGACTACTTCCGCGTACTGGACGAGTTTGTCGTGCATACGCTGGGTGAAAACGCGCGCCGCCATTACCGCATCATCATTGATGACGCCGCTGAAGTCGCTCGTCAGATGAAAAAATCGATGCCGCTGGTGAAAGAAAATCGCCGCGACACAGGCGATGCCTACAGCTTTAACTGGTCAATGCGCATTGCGCCAGATTTGCAAATGCCGTTTGAGCCGTCTCACGAGAATATGGCTAATCTGAAGCTTTACCCGGATCAACCCGTTGAAGTGCTAGCTGCCGACCTGCGCCGTGCGTTCTCCGGTATTGTGGCGGGTAACGTAAAAGAAGTCGGTATTCGCGCCATTGAAGAGTTTGGTCCTTACAAAATCAACGGCGATAAAGAGATTATGCGTCGTATGGACGACCTGCTACAGGGTTTTGTTGCCCAGCATCGTATGAAGTTGCCAGGCTCAGCCTACATCCCTTGCTACGAAATCTGCACGTAATCTCCCCTCCCCCGGTGACGTTTGTTGCCGGGTTTTCTCGTTTTTGGTCACTTACTCATCAACTCATTTCATTTGTTATATGAATGTTTCTTACCACCCTCACGCGACAAATATCATCACAGTTAATATGTCATACAATTTATGTTGCAACGCAAACGTTTCCCTATTTTCATAAACCGTATTTTATCGCTATGAAAAAGAAATTATCGCCATGATTAACTAAAAGTATTGATTTTTTCAGTTCAACCTACATATATTGCGCGCCCCGGAAGAAGTCAGATGTCGTTTAATGGGCAAATATTGCCCTTAAATTCTCTTTTACTTTTGATTTACAGAGTAAAGCGTTGGGATAATCTATCTTCCAAGTAGATTATTGTATTTGAGATCAAGATCACTGATAGATACATAACTTGTGTGTATCTTTCCGCCCTCAAATTATTACGGCGGTAAATGATTAAGCCATCGCCGATAGACAGATTTCATTTTTACGGTCAGGCACCTTCCCGGGCTGAACTGGCTAAAAGCTGAATTATTTGCATTCCTCCAGGAGAAATAGATGGAAACGACTCAAACCAGCACGATTGCGTCGAAAGACTCTCGTAGTGCCTGGCGCAAGACAGACACCATGTGGATGCTGGGCCTTTACGGCACGGCAATCGGCGCGGGCGTGCTGTTCCTGCCAATCAACGCCGGTGTTGGCGGTATGATCCCGCTGATCATCATGGCTATCCTTGCGTTCCCGATGACGTTTTTTGCTCACCGCGGCCTGACTCGCTTCGTACTGTCTGGTAAAAACCCGGGCGAAGACATCACCGAGGTTGTAGAAGAACACTTTGGTATTGGCGCAGGTAAACTGATTACCCTGCTCTACTTCTTCGCTATCTACCCGATCCTGCTGGTTTATAGCGTGGCAATCACCAATACAGTTGAAAGCTTCATGTCTCACCAGCTGGGTATGACGCCACCGCCGCGTGTGATTCTGTCGCTGATCCTGATCGTGGGTATGATGACCATCGTTCGCTTCGGTGAGCAGATGATCGTTAAAGCGATGAGTATTCTGGTGTTCCCGTTTGTTGGCGTATTGATGCTGCTGGCTCTGTACCTGATCCCGCAGTGGAACGGCGCAGCACTGGAAACGCTGTCTCTGGACACTGCATCTGCAACCGGAAACGGTCTGTGGATGACCCTGTGGCTGGCAATTCCGGTAATGGTGTTCTCGTTCAACCACTCTCCGATCATCTCTTCTTTCGCCGTTGCGAAGCGTGAAGAGTACGGCGATATGGCAGAACAGAAATGCTCGAAGATCCTGGCATTCGCACACATCATGATGGTGCTGACCGTAATGTTCTTCGTCTTCAGCTGTGTACTGAGCCTGACTCCGGCAGACCTGGCTGCGGCTAAAGAGCAGAACATCTCGATTCTGTCTTACCTGGCTAACCACTTTAACGCACCGGTTATCGCGTGGATAGCTCCGATTATCGCGATTATCGCTATCACCAAATCCTTCCTCGGCCACTACCTGGGCGCACGTGAAGGCTTCAACGGTATGGTGATTAAATCTCTGCGTGGTAAAGGTAAGTCAATCGAAATCAACAAGCTGAACCGTATCACTGCGCTGTTCATGCTGGTAACGACCTGGATTGTTGCTACCCTGAACCCGAGCATCCTGGGTATGATTGAAACCCTGGGCGGTCCAATCATCGCGATGATCCTGTTCCTGATGCCGATGTACGCAATTCAGAAAGTACCGGCAATGCGTAAGTACAGCGGTCACATCAGCAACGTATTCGTTGTCGTGATGGGTCTGATTGCAATCTCCGCAATCTTCTACTCTCTGTTCAGCTAAGTCCTTTCGCGCCGCTTTCGGGCGGCGCTTCCTCCGTTTTAACGCGATGTATTTCCTATGATTAGCGTATTCGATATTTTCAAAATCGGCATTGGCCCTTCCAGTTCTCATACCGTTGGACCAATGAAAGCGGGTAAACAATTTACCGACGATCTGATTGCCCGTAACCTGCTTAAAGACGTGACCCGCGTGGTGGTTGACGTGTACGGCTCGCTCTCTCTGACCGGTAAAGGCCACCACACTGATATCGCCATTATTATGGGCCTGGCGGGTAACCTGCCGGATACCGTGGATATCGATTCCATCCCTGGTTTTATTCAGGATGTGAATACTCATGGTCGCCTGATGCTGGCAAACGGTCAGCATGAAGTGGAGTTCCCGGTTGATCAGTGCATGAACTTCCACGCCGACAACCTTTCTCTGCATGAAAACGGTATGCGCATTACCGCGCTGGCGGGCGATAAAGTCGTTTACAGCCAGACTTACTACTCTATTGGCGGTGGCTTTATCGTTGATGAAGAGCATTTTGGCCAGCAGGATAGCGCACCGGTTGAAGTTCCTTATCCGTACAGTTCAGCAGCCGATCTGCAAAAACATTGTCAGGAAACCGGGCTGTCACTCTCTGGCCTGATGATGAAAAACGAGCTAGCGCTGCACAGCAAAGAAGAGCTGGAACAGCACCTGGCGAACGTATGGGAAGTCATGCGTGGCGGTATTGAGCGCGGTATTTCCACCGAAGGCGTGTTGCCTGGCAAACTGCGCGTTCCACGCCGTGCTGCGGCACTACGCCGGATGCTGGTCAGCCAGGATAAAACCACCACTGACCCGATGGCGGTTGTTGACTGGATCAACATGTTTGCACTGGCAGTGAACGAAGAGAACGCTGCTGGCGGACGCGTGGTGACTGCGCCGACTAACGGTGCGTGCGGGATTATCCCGGCAGTGCTGGCGTACTACGACAAGTTTATCCGCGAAGTGAACGCTAACTCACTGGCTCGTTACCTGCTGGTAGCCAGTGCCATTGGTTCTCTTTATAAGATGAACGCGTCAATTTCTGGTGCTGAAGTCGGCTGCCAGGGTGAAGTTGGTGTGGCGTGCTCAATGGCGGCGGCTGGTCTGGCAGAACTGTTAGGTGCAAGCCCGGCGCAGGTGTGCATCGCGGCGGAAATCGCCATGGAGCACAACCTCGGTCTGACGTGTGACCCGGTCGCCGGACAGGTCCAGGTGCCATGCATCGAGCGTAACGCCATTGCGGCAGTAAAAGCGGTGAACGCCGCACGTATGGCGCTACGCCGTACCAGCGAGCCGCGCGTCTGCCTCGATAAAGTTATCGAAACCATGTACGAAACAGGTAAAGATATGAACGCCAAGTACCGCGAAACCTCTCGCGGCGGCCTGGCAATGAAGATCGTTGCCTGCGATTAATCGCTCTCCAGAGGCCTCGTTTTGCGAGGCCTCTTCCCGATTTCTCATCCAGCCGTAGCCTGTTCCGGCATCGAATGTTACCCTTATCGCCTGATCTTTAAGGGGGTTATCGTGGCTGTTCATTTGCTTATTGTCGATGCACTGAATCTTATTCGTCGCATTCATGCCGTTCAGGGATCGCCCTGTGTCGAAACCTGCCAGCATGCGCTCGATCAGCTCATTATGCACAGCCAGCCAACCCACGCGGTCGCCGTTTTTGATGATGAAAACCGCAGTAGCGGCTGGCGTCATCAGCGTTTACCAGATTACAAATCGGGTCGACCGCCAATGCCGGAAGAGTTGCACGACGAGATGCCTGCATTACGCGCCGCCTTTGAGCAACGCGGCGTCCCGTGCTGGTCAACCAGCGGCAACGAAGCCGATGACTTAGCCGCCACGCTGGCGGTCAAAGTGACACAGGCCGGGCATCAGGCAACGATTGTTTCGACAGATAAAGGCTACTGTCAGTTACTTTCACCGACATTACGTATTCGTGATTACTTCCAGAAACGTTGGCTGGATGCGCCATTTATCGATAAAGAATTTGGCGTTCAACCGCAGCAGTTGCCCGATTACTGGGGACTTGCGGGGATCAGCAGTTCAAAGGTACCGGGTGTTGCGGGAATCGGACCAAAAAGCGCCACGCAGCTGCTGGTCGAGTTTCAGAGTCTGGAAGGGATATATGAGAATCTGGATGCGGTTGCCGAAAAGTGGCGCAAAAAATTAGAAACCCATAAAGAGATGGCGTTTCTGTGCCGCGATATTGCCCGCTTACAAACCGATTTGCATATCGACGGCAATTTACAGCAATTGCGGTTGGTACGGTAACGGCGAGCCGGATGCAAACGATTATCAACACATTGAATTTAATGCACTTATATACCGGATAAGACGCGGCTAGCGTCGTATCCGGCATTATCACATCAGCGCATTTACCAGGCGGTATGGTAAAGCTCTACAATATCCTCAAGCGTTGCTTCACGCGGGTTGCCACCGGTACAAACATCATCCAGTGCCGCCTGCGCCAGTGCCGGAATGTCTTCCTTGCGTACACCAACATCACGCAAATGTGGCGGAATACCGACATCACGGTTGAGAGCAAACACCGCTTCAACAGCGGCATTACGCGCCTCTTCCAGCCACTTTCACGCCCATAACGCGCGCGATATCGCGGTACTTCTCACCGGTAAAGTCAGCGTTATAGCGCATGACATGCGGTAACAGGATGGCGTTCGCAACACCGTGTGGAGTGTTGTAAAACGCGCCCAGTGGATGCGCCATACCATGCACCAACCCTAACCCAACATTCGAGAAGCCCATACCCGCAACATACTGCCCGAGCGCCATTTCTTCTCCGGCATCCTTATCACCAGCAACCGATCCTCGCAGCGCCCCAGCAATGATTTCAATCGCTTTAATGTGCAGTGCATCGGTTAGCGCCCACGCGCCACGGGTAATATACCCCTCAATAGCATGAGTGAGCGCATCGACACCCGTCGCAGCTTTCAGCGCTGGAGGCATACCATCCATCATGTCAGTGTCAATAAACGCCACCTGCGGGATATCATGCGGATCAACGCAAACAAACTTGCGCCGTTTCTCTTCGTCAGTGATCACGTAGTTAATGGTCACTTCTGCCGCAGTACCTGCTGTGGTAGGAATTGCCAGAATCGGTACACTGGGTTTATTGGTCGGGGAAAGCCCTTCCAGGCTACGCACATCGGCAAACTCCGGGTTGTTGCTGATAATGCCAATCGCTTTACAAGTATCCTGTGGAGAACCACCACCAATAGCGATCAGGTAATCCGCGCCGCTATTCTGGAATACACCGAGCCCTTCTTTGACGACAGTAATTGTTGGGTTGGGCACTACGCCGTCGTAAATCGCCCATGCCAGCCCTGCAGCATCCATCTTATCGGTCACTTTCGCCACCACGCCGCATTGCACCAGCGTTTTATCGGTGACGATCAGCGCCTTCTGATAACCACGGCGTTTCACCTCATCGGTTAAAGCCCCAACAGCACCCCGACCAAACCATGCCGTTTCGTTCAGAATCATTCTGTTAGCCATCATCCTTCTCCTTGTTGCTTTACGAAATTACTCTTCAATCCGTAACCCATAGGTTTTGAATTTCTCCAGCACTACGGCAATCTCTTCATCGCTCAGCACTGGCACCGGGTCCGTAATCGCCAGGGTCGTCAGGTAAAGTTGCGCCAGCACTTCAACTTCATGCGCCAGCCATAACGCTTTTTCCAGATTCACCTCACAAGCGATAAGCCCATGATGTTGTAACAAAGTTGCCTTACGATTTTTGAGAGCCAGCGCAACATGTTCAGAAAGTTCGCGTGTTCCAAAGGTCGCATAAGGCGCGCAAGGAATAGAATTACCACCTGCCGCCGCAATCATGTAGTGAATAGCGGGGATCGGTCGGTTAAGAATGGAAACTGCTGTGCAATGAACGGCATGATTGTGAACAACCGCGTTGGCATCCGGTCTGCTTTGATAGGCCGCCATATGGAAACGCCATTCGCTTGAGGGGAGCGGTAATGCTGCCAACTTACTGATTTAGTGTATGATGGTGATTTTAAGGTGCTTGCGTGGCTTCCATTTCCATCAGATGTCCTTCCTGCTCCGCTACTGAAGGCGTGGTGCGTAACGGCAAAAGCACTGCCGGACATCAGCGCTATCTCTGCTCTCATTGCCGTAAAACATGGCAACTACAGTTCACTTACACCGCCTCTCAGCCCGGTACGCACCAGAAAATCATTGATATGGCCATGAATGGCGTCGGATGTCGCGCCAGTGCACGCATTATGGGCGTTGGCCTCAACACGGTTTT
>NZ_MECT01000309.1:0-1303 GCF_001722145.1 Shigella sp. FC1544 | reverse complement strand
GACAGGCTCCGGAAGACGGTTGTTGCGCACGTATTCGGTGAACGCACTATGGCGACGCTGGGGCGTCTTATGAGCTTGCTGTCACCCTTTGACGTGGTGATATGGATGACGGATGGCTGGCCACTGTATGAATCCCGCCTGAAGGGAAAGCTGCACGTAATCAGCAAGCGATATACGCAGCGAATTGAGCGGCATAACCTGAATCTGAGGCAGCACCTGGCACGGCTGGGACGGAAGTCGCTGTCGTTCTCAAAATCGGTGGAGCTGCATGACAAAGTCATCGGGCATTATCTGAACATAAAACACTATCAATAAGTTGGAGTCATTACCCATTTTCAATACCGATACCGGTGCGGCATTTAACAATGTTAGCCTGGCGATCGGTGACTCTCTGGGTACCTCTTACAAAAGCGGCATGGGTATTGACCAGAAAATAGTGAAAGACACTTCTACTAATAAAGGCAAAGCGAAGCAGACACTGAACTTTAAAGCCTGGCTGGTCGGCGCAGCTGATGCGCCAGATCTGGGTAATTTCGAAGCAAATACCACCTTCCAGATTACTTACCTGTAAGGCATACCCCCATAGCGACACTGCTATGGGGGATTTAAATGGATTTTGACCGAACAAGAATAAAAACGGATAGAAACGTGTATGCCTGACCATTCTCTTTTTCGATTACGGATTCTTCCGTGGTGCATTGCGCTGGCAATGTCAGGGAGTTATAGCAGTGTCTGGGCTGAAGACGACATTCAGTTTGATTCCCGTTTTCTGGAATTAAAAGGCGACACAAAAATTGATCTGAAGCGTTTTTCCAGCCAGGGATATGTTGAGCCCGGAAAATACAATTTACAGGTTCAACTAAATAAACAGCCATTGGCGGAAGAGTACGATATTTACTGGTATGCTGGTGAAGATGACGCGAGCAAAAGCTATGCTTGTCTGACACCGGAACTGGTAGCGCAGTTTGGTTTAAAAGAAGACGTGGCGGGTAATGACTCCAACTTACTGATAGTGTTTTATGTTCAGATAATGCCCGATGACCTTGTCATGCAGCTCCACCGATTTTGAGAACGACAGTGACTTCCGTCCCAGCCTTGCCAGATGTTGTCTCAGATTCAGATTATGTCGCTCAATGCGCTGAGTGTAACGCTTGCTGATAACGTGCAGCTTTCCCTTCAGGCGTGATTCATACAGCGGCCAGCCATCCGTCATCCATACCACGACCTCAAAGGCCGACAGCAGGCTCAGAAGACGCTCCAGTGTGGCCAGAGTGCGTTCACCGAAGACGTGCGCCACAACCGT
>NZ_MECT01000308.1:0-1304 GCF_001722145.1 Shigella sp. FC1544 | reverse complement strand
TTTCTGGTGCGTACCGGGCTGAGAGGCGGTGTAAGTGAACTGTAGTTGCCATGTTTTACGGCAATGAGAGCAGAGATAGCGCTGATGTCCGGCAGTGCTTTTGCCGTTACGCACCACGCCTTCAGTAGCGGAGCAGGAAGGACATCTGATGGAAATGGAAGCCACGCAAGCACCTTAAAATCACCATCATACACTAAATCAGTAAGTTGGCAGCATTACCCTTTATGCCATGTCCTTATTGACCCCGTATATTACGGGGTCGTTTTTGTGCGGAATTAAAAACGATATCCTGCTGAGAACATAAACACCCACGGATCGAGGCATACGCTATCATGTTGCTGTGCACCGCCCAGCTTATAATTGGCGGTGGTATCGATATCCATGTACCAGACTGGTAGGTTTCAAAAAACACAATAACCAATTGTATTTGAAGCAAAAAACAAGACTTTGAGATGTTTTTTTTGTACCTTTTTTTATGTTTTTAACTGTCTGATTTTATTGAAATCTTTTTTAGTTTTGCAGAAGGAATTTTTTACTTGATTGTAACTTTTTCGTTTTTTTGGGGGCTAATTGACGCGCAATGCTGGGCGGGGAGCGCACAGCCAAAAAAACCGAAATTGACCGCTAATTACTGCCAATCATCATCGCTCTGATTGAGCGTAAATCATTCAGGTTATTCAGTTCTTCCTTCTGCTCTCGCTGACGTCAATAAATCCCATCATTGCGATCAACCTCATCCTTAACCATTGATGCGAGCAGTTCTTCCAGTTTCTGCGCTGACAGCTTTACCTGGTGATCTTCAGCATCTTCCCGGGCTATTGTGGTTCGCGCAGTGGCTGATTTTGCTGACATCACCACAGGGGGCAGACGGACCATTGAACCATGGCCTCCGGAACAAATAAGGGCAAAAATAACAACCACTATCGAAAGCTCACAAACTAACCGCAGCACGTTCCTGCATACGACGTGTCTGCGGCATAATCCCAATGATTACTCCCTGACAGGATTTGCAGGCCACTCAATATCGGTGCAGTTGATGTATCAACACGATTCAACAATACCCGATATTTATTCCATGCCTCCAGCAACGATCTTTCTTCCTCCGTTGCGATTTCCAGATCTACAGCATCCTGCAGTGGCGCAATATACTCACTGAATTCCTGGATGTAGAACTGTGTGGTGGCGGTCTTCCAGCCATTCGGCTCCTGCTGTATCGAAGCATACCAGGCTATTTCAATATCGCTATGCTGCGGCAGCATTTAACCCCTTGTAATTCATCGCCATAATTGATTTAATTCACAAAT
>NZ_MECT01000307.1:0-1308 GCF_001722145.1 Shigella sp. FC1544 | reverse complement strand
TTTCTGGTGCGTACCGGGCTGAGAGGCGGTGTAAGTGAACTGTAGTTGCCATGTTTTACGGCAATGAGAGCAGAGATAGCGCTGATGTCCGGCAGTGCTTTTGCCGTTACGCACCACGCCTTCAGTAGCGGAGCAGGAAGGACATCTGATGGAAATGGAAGCCACGCAAGCACCTTAAAATCACCATCATACACTAAATCAGTAAGTTGGCAGCATTACCTAGAAAAAGTTAAGAATTAACATGGGTAGGCCGTTTAAAGAGCCTACCCACTGACTTATTTATCTTTTTTTGAAAAAAATTAAGATAAGAAAAAGAACAATATTTGTTACAGGAAATACCCCCAAAACTCCCCAGTACTTACTCCATCCTAGAGACATCGTATATCTACCAAGGATTTGACAAAACCCAAAACTTAACCCTATACCTATACTTCTTAAGTTTAATGTCGTAGTCAGGCTTAAAATAAATAGAACAAGGATGGTAATAGCCCACCACAATAACCATGCCTTAACAAAATCAGATTTTTTGCTGTAAGGTTATTTACCCAAGAAGAACTGCCAAAAGTTACCATTTCCCATATAGAATCCATTCACCCAAGATATTGTTTATAGAATAAAAATACATTTCAATTATATTTAATTAAAATATACCCCATCAATAAAAACTTACACACTCTAAATTACTACTGTATAGTTATCAATGCAAAGACTGCTATATTGCATATATATATGCAAACCACATAATTCAGGTAATATATATTCAAAACAATTATATATATAAAACAATGTAAAAATGTTCAAATCATCCATCAGAAATATATTCTACCCATCCAGGCTTGAGCGTTTATCACGCTTTCAGTTCATAATCTATACATTAACATCATGGTCAATATTAATAACTTTGAATGATATCAACCTGGCTTTGAGTTTTATTCTGGTTATTAATAATACCTGGTAATGCTGCCAACTTACTGATTTAGTGTATGATGGTGATTTTAAGGTGCTTGCGTGGCTTCCATTTCCATCAGATGTCCTTCCTGCTCCGCTACTGAAGGCGTGGTGCGTAACGGCAAAAGCACTGCCGGACATCAGCGCTATCTCTGCTCTCATTGCCGTAAAACATGGCAACTACAGTTCACTTACACCGCCTCTCAGCCCGGTACGCACCAGAAAATCATTGATATGGCCATGAATGGCGTCGGATGTCGCGCCAGTGCACGCATTATGGGCGTTGGCCTCAACACAGTTTTACGTCACTTAAAAAACTCAGGCCGCAGTCGGTAACCTCGCGCATACAACCGGGCAGTG
>NZ_MECT01000306.1:0-1311 GCF_001722145.1 Shigella sp. FC1544 | reverse complement strand
GACAGGCTCCGGAAGACGGTTGTTGCGCACGTATTCGGTGAACGCACTATGGCGACGCTGGGGCGTCTTATGAGCTTGCTGTCACCCTTTGACGTGGTGATATGGATGACGGATGGCTGGCCACTGTATGAATCCCGCCTGAAGGGAAAGCTGCACGTAATCAGCAAGCGATATACGCAGCGAATTGAGCGGCATAACCTGAATCTGAGGCAGCACCTGGCACGGCTGGGACGGAAGTCGCTGTCGTTCTCAAAATCGGTGGAGCTGCATGACAAAGTCATCGGGCATTATCTGAACATAAAACACTATCAATAAGTTGGAGTCATTACCGTCCACGCCATCAAGATCAGAGACGGGACTGGTATATTGGCTAAGCGAATATTCTGAAGGGAAGAACGCATTATCTTCAGCAATATCGACCTGCGGATTTTTACTTGTTTGAACAGTCATAGTGTATTCCTTATTGTTGCTTAGTTAGGGTAGTCACTATATTTGCGACTGAGCTGGTCGCTATTTTTAACCAGGCTGGAAAATTGAGTCAATATATCGAAAGCGGTAGTCGGCGGGTGTAAGTATGTAATGATGATGCTGCACTGGTGTTGAATATTATTCACGCCAAATTTTCCTTATTGAGCAACGTCGTCGCAAGTGGCCTCAATGATTTTAGACCATTATCAGAGATGCGGGGCGGTGGGGAGAGATTTAGTGATGTGGAATATTGTGGTGCTGATGAATATTTATATCGCGGATTGGTAGAGAAAAAGTTTATTTCATGCACTATTTTTGCAAAGATTTCTATTTGGGAAGCGTGTTTGTTACGGGGTAATTCATCAGAATGTGCATTTGGGGTGTTGGCTGGAAGAGTCGCTGGTAGATGTTATTGTGGCAGGAGGGGCAGGGTAAGGTGCTGTATCGATATGCTTTGGCAATTGCGTGTGCCGCAGATGGAGATGAAATGCCAATAAAAAAGCCTGAGTTCGATGAGGGACGAACTCAGGTAATGACTCCAACTTACTGATAGTGTTTTATGTTCAGATAATGCCCGATGACCTTGTCATGCAGCTCCACCGATTTTGAGAACGACAGTGACTTCCGTCCCAGCCTTGCCAGATGTTGTCTCAGATTCAGATTATGTCGCTCAATGCGCTGAGTGTAACGCTTGCTGATAACGTGCAGCTTTCCCTTCAGGCGTGATTCATACAGCGGCCAGCCATCCGTCATCCATACCACGACCTCAAAGGCCGACAGCAGGCTCAGAAGACGCTCCAGTGTGGCCAGAGTGCGTTCACCGAAGACGTGCGCCACAACCGT
>NZ_MECT01000305.1:0-1313 GCF_001722145.1 Shigella sp. FC1544 | reverse complement strand
AACATCCATAGCTTTGGCGGCATCTGCCACCGTGTATTTCTGGTCAACAACCAGTTGAGCGGATTCGCGTTTAAACTCTGCGCTAAAATTTCTTTTTTTCATTGGAGCACCTGTGTTGTTCTGAGGTGAGCATATCACCTCTGTTCAGGTGGCCAAATTCAGTGTGCCACTTCATCCTGGCACGACCTCATTGGCTGAAGGTTTACCTTATGTTGGCCTGACCGAACAGGATGTTCAGGACGCCCATGCGCGCTTATCCCGTTTTGCACCCTATCTGGCAAAAGCATTTGCTGAAACTGCTGCCACTGGGGGGATTATTGAATCAGAACTGGTTGCCATTCCAGCTATGCAAAAACGGCTGGAAAAAGAATATCAGCAACCGATCAGCGGGCAACTGTTACTGAAAAAAGATAGCCATTTGCCCATTTCCAGCTCCATAAAAGCACGCGGCGGGATTTATGAAGTCCTGGCACACGCAGAAAAACTGGCTCTGGAAGCGGGGTTGCTGACGCTTGATGATGACTACAGCAAACTGCTTTCTCCGGAGTTTAAACAGTTCTTTAGCCAATACAGCATTGCTGTGGGCTCAACCGGAAATCTGGGGTTATCAATCGGCATTATGAGCGCCCGCATTGGCTTTAAGGTGACAGTTCATATGTCTGCTGATGCCCGGGCATGGAAAAAAGCGAAACTGCGCAGCCATGGCGTTACGGTCGTGGAATATGAGCAAGATTATGGTGTTGCCGTCGAGGAAGGACGTAAAGCAGCGCAGTCTGACCCGAACTGTTTCTTTATTGATGACGAAAATTCCCGCACGTTGTTCCTTGGGTATTCCGTCGCTGGCCAGCGTCTTAAAGCGCAATTTGCCCAGCAAGGCCGTATCGTCGATGCTGATAACCCTCTGTTTGTCTATCTGCCGTGTGGTGTTGGCGGTGGTCCTGGTGGCGTCGCATTCGGGCTTAAACTGGCGTTTGGCGATCATGTTCACTGCTTTTTTGCCGGGTAATGCTGCCAACTTACTGATTTAGTGTATGATGGTGATTTTAAGGTGCTTGCGTGGCTTCCATTTCCATCAGATGTCCTTCCTGCTCCGCTACTGAAGGCGTGGTGCGTAACGGCAAAAGCACTGCCGGACATCAGCGCTATCTCTGCTCTCATTGCCGTAAAACATGGCAACTACAGTTCACTTACACCGCCTCTCAGCCCGGTACGCACCAGAAAATCATTGATATGGCCATGAATGGCGTCGGATGTCGCGCCAGTGCACGCATTATGGGCGTTGGCCTCAACACGGTTTTACGTCACTTAAAAAA
>NZ_MECT01000304.1:0-1325 GCF_001722145.1 Shigella sp. FC1544 | reverse complement strand
ATAAGCGGAAGCCTGGCGAAGGATATCGTTACTGCGGCGCAGTTCACGATTTTCACGTTCCAGCTCTTTCAGACGCTGACGTTCAGCGGTGGTGAGCCCGCCATCACCGCCTCCGGTATCCCGCTCATGCTGGCGAACCCAGACACGCAGAGTCTCCGGCGTACAGCCAATCTTTGGAGCAATGGAACAAATTGTCGCCCATTGTGAGTCATATTCGCCCTGACTTTCCAGAACCATACGGACTGCCCGTTGACGGACTTCGGGGGAAAAACGAGTATTTTTAGTCATCCTGTTTACCTCTTTCTCAGGAAGTTTAGTCTCCAGGATTCCCGGGGCGGTTCACAACGTAGGTGGACATGTTTTTATTGAAATAGTAAGTCGCGCCAACATCGGCGTATTTAACCAGATCTTTATCATCAACACCTGCCGGGTTGTCTGCACCACCGGCAGCGTGCAGGTCACGGCCTTTAGACATCAGGAAAGAGACTGCCGGACGCAGACCAAAATCAAACTGGTACTGGGCAGTGACTTCAAAATTCTGGGTTTTGTTTGCCACAGCATAATCGCTGTCGCCAAACGGGGTCATATTACGCGTTTCTGAATACATGGTTGCCAGGTAAATATTGTTAGCATCGTATTTTAGCCCAGCAGTCCACGCGTCTGCTTTATCACCACCCGCCGCAGTATGGTTAACCTGGTCATTGGTGCGGTCAGAAGAGGTGTATGCCGCACCAGCGCTAAAGCCCATGCCTAAATCATATGTTGTGGAAAAACCCCAGCCGTCACCGTTTTCATGGCGAACATCACGTCCGTTGTTGGTGCCTTCCTGACCATTACTGGCTCCTTCGTTGTTACCTTGATACTGCACCGCGAAGTTCAGACCATTTACCAGACCGAAGAAATCAGTATTACGATAAGTCGCGACGCCATTGGCTCGACCAGTCATAAAGTTGTCTGCATTGGTATAAGAGTCACCGCCAAATTCAGGCAGCATATCGGTCCAGCCTTCGGGTAATGACTCCAACTTACTGATAGTGTTTTATGTTCAGATAATGCCCGATGACCTTGTCATGCAGCTCCACCGATTTTGAGAACGACAGTGACTTCCGTCCCAGCCTTGCCAGATGTTGTCTCAGATTCAGATTATGTCGCTCAATGCGCTGAGTGTAACGCTTGCTGATAACGTGCAGCTTTCCCTTCAGGCGTGATTCATACAGCGGCCAGCCATCCGTCATCCATACCACGACCTCAAAGGCCGACAGCAGGCTCAGAAGACGCTCCAGTGTGGCCAGAGTGCGTTCACCGAAGACGTGCGCCACAACCGT
>NZ_MECT01000303.1:0-1337 GCF_001722145.1 Shigella sp. FC1544 | reverse complement strand
TAGTGCGCTGGGTTATCGCTCGCCACGGGAATATCTGCGGCAGCGGGCTTGTAATGGGTTAAGTGATAACAGATGTCTGGAAATATAGGGGCAAATCCACCACTACTTATTTGGTGGACACCACTTTGTCTAATTCGTCAGATTCTGACCAGACGGTTCAGGCTGTACGCTTACGATAATCAAGGCGTGGAATCCGTATATACCCAATGAATGGCGGGAGATTAAGCCAAGTCCGCGAATGGTACGCGTATCCAGCGTGTTTTTAACCAGAGTCAATAGCGCGATTGCGCAGATAAAAACCATCGGCCCACAGTAAAGATACCAGGTATCGGCAAAATTTCCGCGCCACTGCAATTCATATAATGTCCCGCGAGAGATAATAAAAACCCCCGTCGCAAACAGCGCGGCGCTCACCCACGACAGTGCTTTATGCTGTGTGTCCATCATCCCTATAGCGCGGCCCAACATGCCATACAGAATGTAGTAAAAAGTATCGCCATTGATATATAAGTTAATTGGCAGCCATTCAAAACCGTCAATTTTCTGCGGCACTGTGTTTGGGTTAGCGATAATGCCAATCACCGCCATTAGCACCAGCAACATTTTTCCGCCGACGTTCTTCACCTGAATCAGCGGTGAAACCAGATAAATCACCGCAATCGCGAAGAAAAACCACAAGTGGTAAAACACTGGCTTTTGCAGCAGGTTTTTCAGCGCTAACTCCATATTGATGGAGGTAAACAGCGCAATGTAGAGCAGTGCGATTGCGCTATAAAAAATCAGACATAAGCCGATACGCAAGAAATGGCGCGGCTGGGCGCTGCGTTCGCCAAAAAAGAGATAGCCGGAAATCATGAAAAATAGCGGCACGCTGACACGAGAGGCAGAATTCAGAACATTGGCGATATCCCATGTGACGGGGCTAACACTATGAGCATTGGTCACATACCAGGTAGTGGTGTGAATCATCACCACCATTAAACACGCTATCCCTCGCAGGTTATCAATCCAGTAAATTTTGGGCTGCATCTGGGTAATGACTCCAACTTACTGATAGTGTTTTATGTTCAGATAATGCCCGATGACCTTGTCATGCAGCTCCACCGATTTTGAGAACGACAGTGACTTCCGTCCCAGCCTTGCCAGATGTTGTCTCAGATTCAGATTATGTCGCTCAATGCGCTGAGTGTAACGCTTGCTGATAACGTGCAGCTTTCCCTTCAGGCGTGATTCATACAGCGGCCAGCCATCCGTCATCCATACCACGACCTCAAAGGCCGACAGCAGGCTCAGAAGACGCTCCAGTGTGGTCAGAGTGCGTTCACCGAAGACGTGCG
>NZ_MECT01000302.1:0-1346 GCF_001722145.1 Shigella sp. FC1544 | reverse complement strand
ACGGTTGTGGCGCACGTCTTCGGTGAACGCACTCTGGCCACACTGGAGCGTCTTCTGAGCCTGCTGTCGGCCTTTGAGGTCGTGGTATGGATGACGGATGGCTGGCCGCTGTATGAATCACGCCTGAAGGGAAAGCTGCACGTTATCAGCAAGCGTTACACTCAGCGCATTGAGCGACATAATCTGAATCTGAGACAACATCTGGCAAGGCTGGGACGGAAGTCACTGTCGTTCTCAAAATCGGTGGAGCTGCATGACAAGGTCATCGGGCATTATCTGAACATAAAACACTATCAGTAAGTTGGAGTCATTACCTCTCTATTGCCAATCAGGATTTAAACAAACAACTTTCTGATGTTGAGGATTTTATTACTAAAAAAGTGGATGCCATTATTATCTCTCCGGTCGATTCGAAAGGCGTCCAGGCGGCGATAATTAAAGCCGATAAGGCCGGTATTCCCGTTATCACCGTCGACGTCGCTGCGGAAGGCGTTCCGGTCGTATCGCATGTTGCGACCGATAACTATGCGGGAGGCGTTGAAGCAGGCAAGTTAATGGGCAAACTTTTGAATGGTAAAGGTACTGTAGCCATTATTTCTTATCCGGCACTACAATCGGTGGTTGCGCGCGTTGATGGTTTTAAGAAAGGGTTAAGCGATACACCGGATATTAAAATTGTTGCTGAACAGCCTAGTATTACGCGGGCTGAAGCGTTAACGACTGCGCAAAACATTATGCAGGCAAATGCCAACCTGAATGGTCTGTTTGGCTTTGGTGATGATGCGGCGCTGGCAGCGGTTATCGCAGCAAAATCTGCGCATAACGACAACATCAAAATCATTGGTTTTGACGGCATGAAAGAAGCGCGTGATGCCGTTGACAGTGAAAAAACGTTTGCGGCCGTGATTCGGCAATATCCCGATCAAATGGGTGCTAAAGCCATTGATGCCGCTGTTGATCACCTCAATGGTAAACCGGTAGAAAAAATGATCCCGGTACAACCCGGCGTTTATACAGGTAAATAGTAAACATCTTCACCTCACAACAAAACGTTATTGGCGTTTTGTTGTGACACCGAGGTCATTATGACGGATGTTATTCTTGATGTTTCGCATATTGCGAAGACGGTAATGCTGCCAACTTACTGATTTAGTGTATGATGGTGATTTTAAGGTGCTTGCGTGGCTTCCATTTCCATCAGATGTCCTTCCTGCTCCGCTACTGAAGGCGTGGTGCGTAACGGCAAAAGCACTGCCGGACATCAGCGCTATCTCTGCTCTCATTGCCGTAAAACATGGCAACTACAGTTCACTTACACCGCCTCTCAGCCCGGTACGCACCAGAAA
>NZ_MECT01000301.1:0-1363 GCF_001722145.1 Shigella sp. FC1544 | reverse complement strand
CACATACCTGCTAACTTCATCCACAACCTCTTTAAAGTTATCTAAGAAAAATGATTGGTGCTCATGGTAAAAAACAGGTGGAATAGCATTATCAAAGTGGTCGGTTAATGTCATATATCCATATGGAGAGTCATGATCAATGATATACGCATTAGCACCAAAATCCACAGTATGATGTGTTTTATTTAGTGGGAGTGTTTCTTGATGATTGGAAATTTCAACCCCAAAAAAAACAAAATCGTGGTTAGCTATTTCTTCAATATCCTCAGAGAATGTGTTTTTATATGTTTGTATATTCTCAGACTTAATTTTATCAAAGGACTTAATATTAAGAGTATTATTTGACAGGTTAGCGTTACTTTGATGTCTGAAGTTAAAATCAGAATTAATAATAATAGAGAGCAAGTGACGTTCATCCGAAGAAAGAGGATGAGTTTTTTGTATTATTTCAGAAAGATAGTGTCTGGACACCTTATCGAGGTGCTCAAGTGACCGAAATGATGACCGTGCTCCAGATGGCGCTTCAATAGAAAGATTTAATGATTTGAAACTGGTCCCTTGAGAGAACATTTTACTATAACTTTGCGCTGCTATAGACTTCCTTAAAAAGCTTTTCACAGTATCAGCACAGTGATCTAAATGTTTTTCACTTATGCCAGAAGAGGATGAGTTTGTTACGCATGATATGTTTTTTTGTAATGCTTTTGTATCTTTGTTCGGATTTATTTTTCCATCAACAAGATCAATATTGTTCTGAACATTAATATGATTTACTGCTTCAGGTATTTTCATAAAACATCCCCCATTATGTGCGTTTTTATCTGCAGTTATTTAGAATAATATTATCTAACTTAATATTTTCTTGTATGTATTATAACGAACATATTTTAATATGTTGTACGATTTTCACTCTGAAATCCCCTGAGTTTAATCACACTTCCTTTACTGAAAGGAATTATTGCAACAGTATTATTTGTTTTTGGATATATATCTTGCGCCTTGTTATGTAGTTAATGCTCAGAATATGATAGATAAAATAGAGACGCAGAACAGGGCATGCTCATAACATGATGATAACATAAAAAATTAGTAACAATAAATGAAAGAATCATGGGCGCTCAACAAAAAGAGAGCTAAATAGCTGCACGGAATAGTAGGCTGTGTCCCTTAATCATCTGAGTTATAGTAACTGTCTGTTTACACAACATATTGAACTATGGCTCGCTACGACCTTCCCGATGAGGCATGGACCATCATCAAGCCCCTGTTACCTCCTGAACCCGCCACACCACGGGCCGGACGCCCATGGGCTGAGCACCGTAAAATCATCAATGGCATGTTCTGGGTGTTATGTTCCGGTGCA
>NZ_MECT01000300.1:0-1402 GCF_001722145.1 Shigella sp. FC1544 | reverse complement strand
CTGCGCTAAAATTTCTTTTTTTCATTGGAGCACCTGTGTTGTTCTGAGGTGAGCATATCACCTCTGTTCAGGTGGCCAAATTCAGTGTGCCACTTCAGGAATCGAACCCGCATCATCAGCTTGGAAGGCTGAGGTAATAGCCATTATACGATGCCCGCATATGGTGCCGACTACCGGAATCGAACTGGTGATCTACTGATTACAAGTCAGTTGCTCTGCCTGCTGAGCTAAGTCGGCGCTGGCCCACCACCGAGGACTCGAACCTCGCACCGTCAACTTAGAAGGTTGATGCTCTATCCGGATGAGCTAGTGGTGGTTGGTGGCCCTTGCTGGACTTGAACCAGCGACCTGGCGATTATGAGTCGCTCGCTCTGACCAACTGAGCTAAAGGGCCGGAGGCAGAATAATAACCATATGTCATCACATCTGCAAACTCATCTGACCACCAGCACGTTTAACGTCCTGTGCCGTTTTTCAGGTATAAAAAAACCCGCATAAAGCGGACTCTTTCAAATGTCCATGTCTGCTATTCGCCTCGCGGTACAGCTTTGCGAAGTGTACAAGAATTGAAGCAGTTTTTACGTCAAAAAGCAATAACTTTTTTCTCTATACCAAAAGCCATAACCATTGGTTTGTACAAAATAAATTCTGCCACCTTTAGCCAATGCTCAATGCGTCTTTCACAGGTTCTTAAACTCCATTTCGGGTGTGCATCATTCAGCAGTTCAGCCATTTTGCGTTTGGTCATCCCCCGCCCCTCATACCGTTGCCGAAGGACGCTAATCAATCCTGGATGCTCTGCCAGCACCTCACTTATGACCCGATCAATACATAACGCCTCTGCATCAGTACAATGCGCCAGCCAGCTCTTTTGCTTACCGTTAATCATATCCCGCAAAAAAGCCTCAAGTTCAGACTTGTTCAGACCTGCTTTTTTCATCCTCCGGAGCGCCTCGTTAATTGCCGTTTTTGTCAGCTTTTTAGAGGCCAACAACTGGTTGAACATATTCCCCGTCTTACCGCCGCCAATATACGACCAGCGCCCCCACATGCGCAGTTTTCCCTGAATCCAGACACTTTCCAGCGTGGTGAGACGAAGGTGTTCCCCGCTTTTGCCTGTATTTGTTGGGTAAATCATAAATAACCTTCCTGAGGTGTACTGGCAATAGCGGACACTACCATTTGTTCTTTTTTTAAGCAGCCATCTGATGATATTTTTCCCTGAAGGCTGCCGGGGAGATATTCCCCAGACGAGAGTGACGACGCTGACGATTGTAGAAAATCTCAATGTATTCCCGTATTACTGAGATGGCTTCATCCCGGTTATTAAAACGATAGTGGCTCAGGCTCTCATTTTTCAGCGTTCCCCAGAAGCTTTCCATCGGAGCGTTGTCGTAACAGT
>NZ_MECT01000299.1:0-28174 GCF_001722145.1 Shigella sp. FC1544 | reverse complement strand
CGAAGGGGCGATTGCCCGGCAGCATGATGTCCAGGCGATTCACAATCTGGTGAAGAGGTTCTTTACGCTCAAGCGCCATGCCAACAATACACCAGACCATCATTTCGAGGGGAAGACGGCGCTTGCGTAGCGTTACAGTACCTGATTCGGCAAGGCAACGAGAGATGAGTTCGGGGTCGAGGTAATCCCCCAGAGAAGTCAGTGGGTTACGCAGAGAATCGTAACGGGATACCAGATCAAGAGCCTGTCCAATGTGCATAAAAAAATCCGGAAACAAGTGAGCGTTTCCGGATTCTTACACAGCCACTGGATCGGTCAACTGATCCTTAACTGATCGGCATTAGGGATAATTCCCCGGTTTTTTTACGCCTGTTAATCAGCTAATGGCTGCGGGCGACCAATCAAATACCCTTGCAGATATTGCACCCCGAGCTTATGCAATAGCGCCTGCTGCTGTTGCGTCTCGACAAACTCCGCGACCACACTCAATGACTTCGCTTTCGCCAGATCGGTAATTGATCTCACAATCATCGCATCCAGCGTGTTCGTGACAATATCTTTCACAAAGACGCCATCAATTTTGATGATATCAGCCTGCAAACGCTTTAACCGTTCGTAGTTGGCATAGCCGGTGCCAAAGTCATCAATCGCAATCCAGAAACCAAACTTATGCAGCTGCTCGATGTTGTACATGCTGCTTTCTGCGTTAGAAAACGCCTGCTCCTCGGTGATCTCAAGAATGACCGCCTGCGGGGAGATGTGATAACGCTTAAACAGACGAATAATCCGCCCGGCAATATTCTTTTGCAGCAGCGTGAGCGGCATTAAATTGACTGAAAAGCGCGGTCCTTTTTTGTCGCAAGGGTGTGTTGCCAGCCACTTCAACAAGGATTCCAGCACTTGCAAATCAAAACGCGCGCTAAGGTTAAACTGAGCAATAAGGGGCAGAAACTTATCCGGGGTCATAATGCCGCCGTCATATTTCAGTCGCGCGAGGATCTCATCATAACCTTCACCCTCTTTGTTGCGAATTGGCTGGGCGTAGAGCAGCAAATCACCCTGATATAACGCCGTGCGAATGGTATTCAGCAATAGCACCTGTTTAGTGGTCTGCCCGGAAACCATCTCCTCTCTGCTATCCAGCGCTAGCACATGATGATGTGCGCAGGATTGCTCCGCCAGCCAGCTTAACTGCCCCAACAAGGGTTGCAGGGTTTCCTGATTTCCATCAAAACGCCCCCAGGCAGCACCATAGCCCATATCCAGCCCGGTATTGTTCCAGTGAATTTGCCGACTATTCAGGATGTTAACCATATGCTGGAGTCGCCCTTCCGTTTCCGGCCCGCTCAGCACTAACAGCAGTTCACTACCCGGCAATTGATACAACTTTTCGTTTTCCTGCATCAACGGCAGCAGCGTACGGCAAATTGAGCGGATACAGTGAACGCGCATCATTAAGCCGTAATGACGACTCATAAACTCAAGATTATCAATGCGCAGGCAGCAAAAACTCTTGCCCGCCTCTTGCTCCGGCGCTTGTTCCAACGCACGGAAGTTGGGCAGGAGCGTTAACGGATCGGTCAGCGCCTGCAAATGCCAGCGGCGATTAAGCCATTCACTGCGATGATAAATGCGCACCATATAGAGCAGGCAAACGCTAAAGGAAATCAGCACCGCAAGAATAAATGCCAGCGAATATTCGGTTTCCACCCCTTGCAAAAAGTTCTGGTTGTAATTCAGAAGGCAAAGCGTTGAAACAGCCCAGGTGAGATTTAAAAACGGATAGCGAAGCTTACCGACCCCGAGGGTAAAGATGATGAAGAAAACGGGTACCAGGTAACCGGCAATAAAGTCGTTTTCATAAGGTGTGCACAACAGAAGTAGAAGCACGCTTAACGCTGCCAGCCAGCTTAAGGTAAATGCGCGTTTCTCTTTGCCCAACGACGGCGCGATATCCCTGCGCCACAATATCTGCGCAAAGTGGGGACTTACAATCATGCGAGTGAGATAGTAGAAAAGCATGTTGTAAATCAGCACAGCGGTGAAAAGGCTTAGCAAATCAACGACCGTGAAAATGGCATCCGCATCGCCGAAAAAGGTGGATATCTTTAGCGGGAAATCAAAGAAGCTCCCCACAAGATACATGCTGCATTTGATGCCGATCGGCGTCACCAAACCAAGCCAGAACAGACGTTGCCAGACATATCGGCTGGTCAATCCATAACGCCAACGCGTCCCCAGCTGCCAGCGTAATATTGCGCAGGCACACAACACGACAAACGTCTGGCTACCGAGCATGACCGCAGTCTGTAAAAAAGAGAGATGAAAGTTCCACAGATTGGTGCAAAACATCCCGCATAAAACGGGAACGACACCTCGCCAGCCAAAGATAAACAAGATTGACAGCATTACGCACAGTGGCATCCACGCCAGAAAGATATAACTGGAATGGATAATGGCAAGTGGCGAAATAAAACGGGATAGCTGAATAAGTACCACGGTGAGCGTAAACGCTAGTGTGAATATCTTGATATTTTTTATCAGGTTATGCTCCACAAACATGAGTACACTACTCTCACTGATCGGGGTTTTCAGGCACACAAATAATAAGTTTATTCGCATCGCGAAGCAAACAGGGGGCCAGCCTGTTGCCGATTTTTCATCCAATGATGCTTTCACCTGGCGGCACTAACCCGGACGTAGACTGTATTACAAAAGCGGCAAAAAGCAGAGACAAAAAACCCCCGCTTTGCAGCGAGGGTTGGAAATTTGGTGGAGCTAAGCGGGATCGAACCGCTGACCTCTTGCATGCCATGCAAGCGCTCTCCCAGCTGAGCTATAGCCCCGTCACGTAAAGCTTGTCGAGTTGACGGGCGGCATCATATGAATTCCGCCCGAATGTGTCAACGGCAAATTGCAACGTGTAGTTTCAATCGCTGAAAAATCAGGCAAATGAACAATTTTGGAAAACCGCTCGCATTCAGTAGTTATTCATGTCACGGTTTCCTGTAAAGTGGTGTTATAAAATGAACTACTAATAGACCCACATACATTCAGGGAATTGTTATGTTCAAGGAGAGGATGACACCAGATGAACTTGCCAGACTGACCGGCTATAGCCGCCAGACCATTAATAAATGGGTACGCAAGGAAGGCTGGACAACGTCACCAAAACCTGGCGTCCAGGGTGGCAAAGCCCGACTGGTTCACGTCAATGAACAGGTTCGTGAATATATTCGCAATGCTGAACGTCCAGAAGGTCAGGGAGAAGCGCCTGCCCTTTCTGGTGATGCGCCGCTTGAAGTATTGCTGGTGACACTGGCGAAAGAGATGACGCCAGTTGAACAAAAACAGTTTACATCCTTGCTTCTGCGGGAAGGGATTATCGGATTGTTACAACGCTTAGGGATTCGCGATAGCAAATAATATGAAAAGATTACGCAATAAAATGACCACCGAAGAACTGGCTGAATGCCTCGGTGTGGCTAAACAAACTGTTAACCGTTGGATCAGAGAAAAAGGCTGGAAAACGGAAAAATTTCCCGGCGTGAAAGGCGGTCGTGCCAGACTTATTCTGGTCGATACGCAAGTTTGCGAGTTTATTCAGAACACGCCAGCCTTCCATAACACACCAATGTTGATGGAAGCTGAAGAGAGAATTGCTGAATACGCTCCTGGAGCACGCGCCCCTGCGTATCGACAAATCATCAACGCGATAGATAATATGACAGACATTGAGCAGGAAAAAGTCGCGCAATTTTTGTCACGTGAAGGAATTCGCAATTTCCTCGCCCGTCTCGATATTGACGAATCAGCATAAATAAAAAACGGCAGGATATTATCTCCTGCCGTTTATCTTTTATGCGCTAATTACTGCTGGTTTTCGCGTTCAGCAATAAAAGCCAGCGCTTTGTTGATACGCTCGATACTGCGGGTCCTACCAATTGCGTGAACGGTAACATCCAGTGCCGGAGACTGCCCCGCACCGGTTACGGCGACACGCAGCGGCATACCAACTTTACCCATACCCACTTCCAGCTCATCCGCCGTCGCCTGAATAGCGTGATGAACGTTTTCAGCGGTCCAGTCAGTAATCGCGGCCAGTTTGTCACGAACCACTTCCAGCGGCTGACGCGCTACCGGACGCAGATGTTTTTTCGCGGCGTCGGCATCGAACTCAGCAAAATCTTCGTAGAAATAACGGCAGCTCTGTGCCATCTCTTTCAGCGTCTTGCAGCGTTCGCCCAGCAGTTTCACCAGATCAGCCAGCTGCGGGCCGTTACGGGTATCGATATTTTCCTGCTCAATGTGCCACTGTAAGTGAGTAGCAACATACTCCGGCGGCAGCGCGTTAATGTAGTGATGGTTCAGCCACAGCAGCTTGTCGGTGTTGAACGCACTGGCAGATTTGCTGACGGCATTCAGGGTGAAGTATTTGATCATCTCTTCACGAGTGAAGATTTCCTGATCGCCGTGGGACCAGCCCAGACGCACCAGATAGTTCAGCAGTGCTTCTGGCAAATAACCGTCATCACGATACTGCATTACGCTGACCGCCCCGTGACGTTTGGACAGTTTTTTACCGTCATCGCCGTTGATCATAGAAACGTGCGCGTAAACCGGCACCGGCGCTTTCAGGGCCTTAAGAATGTTGATCTGGCGTGGCGTGTTGTTGATATGGTCTTCGCCACGGATAACGTGGGTGATTTCCATATCCCAGTCATCGACAACCACACAGAAGTTATAGGTTGGGGAACCATCGGTACGGCGGATAATAAGATCGTCCAGTTCCTGGTTGCTGAACTCGATCGGACCACGGATCTGATCGTCAAAAACAACAGAACCTTCCTGCGGGTTAGCAAAACGTACAACGCACGGTTCATCATCAGCGTGATGCTCATGGCTGTGGCGGCAGCGACCGTCATAACGCGGCTTCTCACCTTTCGCCATTTGCTCTTCGCGCAGCGCTTCCAGGCGCTCTTTAGAGCAATAGCATTTATAAGCAGTGCCCTCTTCCAGCATCTGATCGATCACCGCGTTGTAGCGATCAAAACGTTTGGTCTGGTAGTACGGACCTTCATCCCACTCTAGGCTCAGCCAGTTCATGCCATCCATAATGGCTTCGATAGCTTCCGGCGTGGAACGCTCAAGATCGGTGTCTTCAATACGCAGCACGAACTCACCGCCGTGGTTACGTGCAAAAAGCCAGGAGTAAAGAGCAGTACGCGCGCCGCCAACGTGCAGATAGCCTGTTGGGCTTGGCGCGAAGCGAGTTTTGATTTTCATGAAATGGCCTTACGTTTAGAAAGATGCCGACAACCGGCAAATCCTGGAAAAATTGAGTGGGCGATATTCTATCACTCCCGCCTGATTCCTCAATGTAGTTCGGGTTTCTACCTTACGCATTATTGTTTTCGTTGACAAATTGCGCAACACGGTCTGTTTTGCGATCATCTTGCTTAAATTTACGACGAACGAACAATTTCTTTAGAAAATGCGTTGACTCATTTTGAACTCTCCCTATAATGCAACTCCACACAGCGGGGGGTGATTAGCTCAGCTGGGAGAGCACCTCCCTTACAAGGAGGGGGTCGGCGGTTCGATCCCGTCATCACCCACCACTTCGGGTCGTTAGCTCAGTTGGTAGAGCAGTTGACTTTTAATCAATTGGTCGCAGGTTCGAATCCTGCACGACCCACCAATGTAAAAAAGCGCCCTAAAGGCGCTTTTTTGCTATCTGCGATTTGTAAGATTGATTTTTCTTCTCAAGTTCCTTGTTCTTCTACCGATATTACCTCGTACAGTGACGAGGACTGAACAATGGCCACTATCTCTTCAACTTCAATTCCTTCCATACAAACACAGAGTAGTAACAGGGCATCACAAGGTAGCGATGTTGCTTCACAAATCGCGCGGATAAGTCAGCAAATCATCAAACTCACTCAACAAATTAAAGAGATTGTAGACACTAGCGGCAGTGCTGAAGACAAGCAAAAACAGGCCGAATTGATTCAACAGCAAATCACCCTACTGGAAACACAACTGGCGCAGTTGCAGAAACAGCAGGCAGAAAAGGCGCAGGAGAAAGAGCAGCGTTTGTCTCTGAATGTATCCCTTCTAAATCCTGTTGAAAAAACGACTCATATCGATATCTATATCTGATACAACGGATCCCCTTCCCGACCAGCCATTAGCGCATTGCCCTGGTCTCGTACCACGTCCCATAACGCTTCAGCGGCGGTGGAAAGTGAACGGTTCTTCCTGCGCACCAGCATCAACTGGCGTTCAACAACCGGCGTAATGCGCTTTACCACCAGTGGGCTACCTTCAGGCAATGGTAGCGCCAGTGCGGGAAGAATACTGATGCCGATGCCTGCGGCTACCATCGGGAACAGCGTCGCCGGATGTCCAATCTCCTGCACAATATTCGCCTGAATACCATTGCGCGCCAGCGCTGCGTCAATCAGCGGTCGGCTGCCTGACGCGTAATCCTGCAACACCAATTTCGCTCCCTGTAATGCCTGCCAGGGTACATAATCTTCCACGGCCAAAGCGCTATCGCGATGGCAAAGCAGAAAGAAAGGCTCGGAAAGAATCGCTTCACATTGCAGATCGCCCACTGGGCCTGGATCGATGACGATGCCAAAGTCGACATCTCCCTGGCGAATACTTTCCATCACCCACTGCTGCGGACGATCGTGCAGGACAAACTGAATATCTGGATAGCGGCGATGGCTTTCAGCAATGCATTGCGGAATAAGATGCGCGGAAATGGTCTGGCTGGCAGCGACCCGAACTTTTCCGCTCAGTTGTTGCCCCATACGCCCGGTATCGCGCAACGTGCTGTTAAGTTCATCCAGCAGTCGCTCAAGACGCAAAGCCAACTGCTGCCCTGCATCTGTAAGCACCACTTCACGCGTGGTTCTGTCCAGCAGGCGAACACCAGTATGATTTTCCAGCTCCTTCACACTGTGACTTACTGCCGACTGGCTCAAGCCGATACGCTCTCCTGCACGACTAAAACTTTTCTCCTGCGCTACTGTGACGAAAACCTTTAATTGTTTTAAAGAATAATTCATCTGTTTTCTTCATGAATGGATGCAATAAATCAATTTTATTTCTCAAACTGAAAGAAGCACAATAGAACCATCGATCATCTGGAGTCTTTATGAAACTTTTTCGTATCCTCGATCCTTTCACCTTAACCCTGATTACGGTGGTGTTGCTGGCCTCTTTCTTTCCGGCCAGAGGCGATTTCGTCCCCTTCTTTGAAAATCTGACCACCGCAGCTATTGCCCTGCTGTTCTTTATGCACGGCGCGAAGTTGTCGCGTGAGGCGATTATTGCTGGCGGTGGTCACTGGCGACTGCATTTGTGGGTAATGTGCAGCACCTTCGTGCTGTTTCCGATTCTGGGTGTACTGTTTGCCTGGTGGAAACCGGTAAATGTCGACCCGATGCTCTACTCCGGTTTTCTCTACTTGTGCACTCTCCCGGCTACCGTGCAGTCTGCAATCGCCTTCACGTCAATGGCGGGCGGTAACGTCGCGGCGGCGGTTTGTTCTGCGTCAGCATCCAGCCTGCTGGGGATTTTCCTTTCACCATTGCTGGTTGGTCTGGTGATGAATGTTCACGGTGCAGGGGGCAGCCTTGAGCAGGTCGGTAAAATTATGCTGCAACTGCTGCTGCCGTTTGTGTTGGGGCATCTTTCCCGGCCGTGGATTGGTGACTGGGTGTCGCGCAATAAAAAATGGATTGCGAAAACTGACCAGACGTCCATTCTGTTGGTGGTTTATACAGCGTTCAGCGAAGCCGTCGTTAATGGTATCTGGCATAAAGTTGGCTGGGGATCATTGCTGTTTATCGTGGTGGTCAGCTGCGTTCTTCTGGCTATCGTGATTGTAGTTAACGTCTTTATGGCACGCCGACTGGGCTTCAATAAGGCAGATGAAATTACTATCGTCTTTTGTGGTTCGAAAAAGAGTCTGGCAAATGGCATCCCGATGGCAAACATTCTGTTCCCCACATCGGTGATCGGTATGATGGTGCTGCCCCTGATGATTTTCCATCAGATCCAATTGATGGTCTGTGCGGTGCTGGCGCGTCGATACAAACGCCAGACCGAACAGTTACAGGCGCAGCAGGAAAGCAGCGCCGATAAAGCTTAAAGCGGACGCTTCAGGGGCTGGACCAGTTGCGTCAGCCCCTCGGTTTTAATCAGCAGCGTGATTTGCATTAGCTCACCGAGCTTCCCTGCCGGGAACTCATCTTTGCGGGCAAACCACAGCAGATACTCCTCCGGCAGGTCGATTAAGCGACGCCCTTTGTATTTGCCAAACGGCATTATCGTATTGGCCATTTCAATCAGCTGCTCTTTTTCCATCTCAGCTACCCAGCAAACGCAGCATTTCCGCTTCGTCGATGACTTCAATGCCCAGTTCCTGCGCCTTCGCCAGTTTAGATCCTGCAGCTTCACCCGCAATCACCAGATCGGTTTTCTTCGACACGCTGCCCGCGACTTTCGCGCCCAGTTCGACCAGTCGAGCTTTAGCGTCATCACGCGACATCTGGCTTAAGCTGCCCGTAAGCACCACGGTTTTACCAGCAAACGGGCTGTCAATCTCTTCCGCGTTGATAACGATCGGCGCAGGCCAGTGAACACCTTCCGCCAACAGCTCGCTGATGACATTGCGGTTGCTTTCTTCGGCAAAGAAGTTGTGAACGTGGGATGCAACGACAATGCCAACATCAGGCACCTTTTGCAGCTCTTCAATCGAAGCGGCTTCCAGCGCTTTCAGCGTGCCGAAATATGCCGCCAGACCTGCTGCGGTGGCCTCGCCGACTTCACGGATGCCAAGTGCATAGAGGAAGCGAGCAAAGGTGGTTTC
Source organism: Shigella sp. FC1544 (assembly GCF_001722145.1). NCBI lineage: Bacteria > Pseudomonadati > Pseudomonadota > Gammaproteobacteria > Enterobacterales > Enterobacteriaceae > Shigella > Shigella sp. FC1544. The sequence continues at coordinate 19,287 of NZ_MECT01000299.1, read as the reverse complement.
TTTCGCTTTTTCCAGCGCGTTAACCACGTTTTGTGCCGATTTTGGCCCCATACGCTCCAGTCCGGTCAGTTTGCCTGCGGTGAGTTTGAACAGATCTGCCGGAGTGTGGACATATTCTTTTTCAACCAGCTGATCGATGATTTTGTCGCCCATTCCGTCAACATCCATCGCACGGCGGGAAACAAAGTGTTTCAGCGACTCTTTACGCTGCGCACCGCAAATCAGGCCACCGGTACAGCGGGCAACCGCTTCACCTTCCACACGCTCAACGTCAGAACCACATACCGGACAATGCGTCGGGAATACAACCTCACGGGTATCTTCCGGGCGTTCAGAAAGCACGACGTTAACCACCTGCGGGATCACGTCGCCAGCGCGGCGAATCACCACTTTATCGCCAATGCGTAAACCAAGACGTTCGATTTCATCCGCATTGTGTAAGGTTGCGTTACTCACCAGCACGCCAGCAACATGGACAGGTTCCAGACGCGCAACAGGCGTAATCGCGCCAGTACGCCCAACCTGAAACTCGACGTCACGCACAAAGGTCATCTGCTCCTGCGCCGGGAATTTAAACGCTACCGCCCAGCGCGGGGCACGCGCGACAAAGCCAAGCTGCTCCTGCTGTTCCAGTGAGTTGACCTTAATCACCACGCCGTCGATATCAAAGCCCAGCGTCGGGCGGTCTTCTTCCACTTTGTGATAGAACGCCAGCACTTCTTCCGCCGATTCACAAAGCGTTACCCGATCGCTGACCGGCAACCCCCACTTTTTAAATTGCAGTAAACGGCCAAGATGAGTATCCGGCAGCTCGCCACCTTCCAGAACACCAACGCCATAGCAGAAAAAAGTGAGCGGTCGCTTCGCTGTAATACGCGGATCAAGCTGACGCAGTGAACCAGCTGCCGCATTACGTGGGTTAGCAAAAACTTTCCCGCCCGTGCGTCGCGCATCTTCGTTAATCTTTTCGAACCCCGCCTGCGGCAGGAACACTTCACCACGCACTTCCAGACGCGCCGGGATATTCTCTCCATGCAGCTTCAGCGGAATGGCGCGAATAGTACGCACATTAGACGTGATATCTTCCCCGGTGGTGCCATCGCCACGGGTCGCGGCACTGACTAAAACGCCATTTTCATACAGAATACTGACGGCAAGGCCATCCAGCTTCAGCTCACAGCACCAGGTGACTTTCTCGTTGTTTTTCAGACGGTCCTGCACACGTTTGTTGAAAGCAAGAAAGCTTTCTTCATCAAAAACGTTATCCAGTGACAGCATTGGTACTTCATGGCGTATCTGGCTGAAAGCCGCCAGCGGCGCAGCACCTACACGTTGGGTAGGCGAATCAGGCGTAATCAGTTCTGGATGTTTAGTTTCCAGCTCGCGCAGTTCGCGCATCAGCCTGTCGTATTCAGCGTCGGGAATTTCCGGCGCATCCATCACATGATAAAGATATTCATGATGGCGAAGCGTCGTTCGCAGTTCTGTCAGTTGTTGTTCGATTGATTCCATATCGCACCATCAATGCTAAAAACCCCCCGACAAGCGGGGGTTCGAAGAGGAGTTAATTTGCCTTAAGTGTATCAGGCGTTGGCGTCTTTGACTTCGCGGATGATGTCCTGGTACTCGCGCAATTTCTGCGGAGTCATCATACGGCGCTGATCGTCAAGCACGACACCGCCCACTTCATCGGCAATATGCTGCGCAGATTGCAGCATCAGCTTGAAGTTCTGCAGCTCGTCACCGTAAGACGGTACCTGCATAAAGATAGTGACACCCGGAGTAGTGAAATCCTTCATTTCAGGATCAAAGGTTCCCGGTTTCACCATATTCGCCAGGCTGAATAACGCCGGGCCGCTGCCATCCGGGCTAAGATGACGATGGTAAATATTCATATCGCCAAAAATGAAGCCCGCTTGTTGAATGCTGTTAAGAAGCAGTTCACCGTTTAGCTCGCTACCGTGATGCGCCGCGACGTTCATGATAATCACCGCTTCTTTGCGCTTCGGTTTATCCATAACTGGAGCCGGTTCCGCTACAGGCTCAGGCTGTGGTGCCGCTACGGGTTCTGCAGGCTGGAAAGCCTGTTGTGCCGGTTGCGGTGCTGAATGCACAGGCTGCGGCGCTGGCGCGACCTGTGGCGAAACTGGCTGCTGCAACGGCTGTTCAGGCTGCGGCTGATAGGCAGGCTGCTGCACCGGCTGCGCTGGACGCGGAGCATGTTGCGGCGGTACCTGCGCTTCAGGCGGCTGCTGGACCGGTTGACGCGGCTGCGCAGACGCATAAGGCGGTTGGTACTGGTGTTGCGGCGACGGACGAGCAGCCTCATGCTCCTGAGCGTTAGCCGGGGCATGATTCACGCGGTGAACACGAACCTCACCAACGCCCTCATCATCTTCGACATCCTCGTCATAATAATCGTCGTCACGTTTTGACTTCATTCGTTTTAATGGCCGATCGCGGAACATAGAAGATCGTTCTTTACGGCTGGTCCAGAAACCATGTACCAGTAAAGCGATTATGGCGATCGCGCCAACAATGATTAATATCAGACGCAAATCCTGCATCATTATATTCTCTGTTGTTCTAACACCTTGCCACCACGGCAAACATTTACTCACTAAGAGTATTTGCCGATTACCTCAAGTGCAAGTGCACTATTAACTTTCACAGCACAAAGATAGATGAAATCGTGCTTTTTGCTGTTTTTTCGAACATATCCTAACTGTCCATTGCGCAATTACCCGGTAAAATACGCAGAATTTTCCTGGGATTGGTCAAAAGGAGCTCATCCTGATTATGGTTTCATCATTCACATCTGCCCCACGCAGCGGTTTTTACTATTTTGCGCAAGGCTGGAAGCTCGTCTCGCAACCTGGGATTCGGCGTTTCGTTATTTTACCGCTGCTGGTCAATATTTTGTTGATGGGGGGCGCATTCTGGTGGCTCTTTACACAGCTCGATGTCTGGATCCCGACTCTCATGAGTTACGTTCCGGACTGGCTACAATGGCTGAGTTATCTGTTGTGGCCTCTGGCTGTCATCTCTGTGCTGTTAGTGTTTGGCTATTTCTTCTCCACGATTGCTAACTGGATTGCCGCTCCGTTTAACGGTTTATTGGCTGAACAACTGGAAGCACGATTGACTGGCGCTACACCGCCAGATACCGGGATTTTCGGTATCATGAAAGATGTGCCGCGAATCATGAAACGCGAATGGCAAAAATTTGCCTGGTATCTGCCGCGCGCAATTGTATTACTAATTCTTTACTTCATCCCTGGTATTGGGCAAACCGTCGCGCCGGTACTGTGGTTCCTGTTTAGCGCCTGGATGTTAGCCATCCAGTATTGCGATTACCCCTTCGATAACCACAAAGTGCCGTTTAAAGAGATGCGCACCGCCCTGCGCACACGCAAAATCACCAATATGCAGTTTGGTGCTTTAACCAGCCTGTTTACGATGATCCCGCTGCTTAATCTGTTCATCATGCCCGTTGCCGTTTGTGGCGCGACGGCGATGTGGGTCGATTGCTATCGCGATAAACACGCGATGTGGCGGTAACAATCTACCGGTTATTTTGTAAACCGTTTGTGTGAAACAGGGGTGGCTTATGCCGCCCCTTATTCCATCTTGCATGTCATTATTTCCCTTCTGTATATAGATATGCTAAATCCTTACTTCCGCATATTCTCTGAGCGGGTATGCTACCTGTTGTATCCCAATTTCATACAGTTAAGGACAGGCCATGAGTAAGATTTTTGAAGATAACTCGCTGACTATCGGTCACACGCCGCTGGTTCGCCTGAATCGCATCGGTAACGGACGCATTCTGGCGAAGGTGGAATCTCGTAACCCCAGCTTCAGCGTTAAGTGCCGTATCGGTGCCAACATGATTTGGGATGCCGAAAAGCGCGGCGTGCTGAAACCAGGCGTTGAACTGGTTGAACCGACCAGCGGTAATACCGGGATTGCACTGGCCTATGTAGCTGCCGCTCGCGGTTACAAACTCACCCTGACCATGCCAGAAACCATGAGTATTGAACGCCGCAAGCTGCTGAAAGCGTTAGGTGCAAACCTGGTGCTGACGGAAGGTGCTAAAGGCATGAAAGGCGCAATCCAAAAAGCAGAAGAAATTGTCGCCAGCAATCCAGAGAAATACCTGCTGCTGCAACAATTCAGCAATCCGGCAAACCCTGAAATTCACGAAAAAACCACCGGTCCGGAGATCTGGGAAGATACCGACGGTCAGGTTGATGTATTTATTGCTGGCGTTGGGACTGGCGGTACGCTGACTGGCGTCAGCCGCTACATTAAAGGCACCAAAGGCAAGACCGATCTTATCTCTGTCGCCGTTGAGCCAACCGATTCTCCAGTTATCGCCCAGGCGCTGGCAGGTGAAGAGATTAAACCTGGCCCGCATAAAATTCAGGGTATTGGCGCTGGTTTTATCCCGGCTAACCTCGATCTCAAGCTGGTCGATAAAGTCATTGGCATCACCAATGAAGAAGCCATTTCTACCGCCCGTCGTCTAATGGAAGAAGAAGGTATTCTTGCAGGTATCTCTTCTGGAGCAGCTGTTGCCGCGGCGTTGAAACTACAAGAAGATGAAAGCTTTACCAACAAGAATATTGTGGTTATTCTACCATCATCGGGTGAGCGTTATTTAAGCACCGCATTGTTTGCCGATCTCTTCACTGAGAAAGAATTGCAACAGTAATGCCAGCTTGTTAAAAATGCGTAAAAAAGCACCTTTTTAGGTGCTTTTTTGTGGCCTGCTTCAAACTTTCGCCCCTCCTGGCATTGATTCAGCCTGTCGGAACTGGTATTTAACCAGACTAATTATTTTGATCCGCGAAATTAATCGTTACAGGAAAAGCCAAAGCTGAATCGATTTTATGATTTGGTTCAATTCTTCCTTTAGCGGCATAATGTTTAATGACGTACGAAACGTCAGCGGTCAACACCCGCCAGCAATGGACTGTATTGCGCTCTTCGTGCGTCGCGTCTATTAAAAACTGGCGCTAACAATACAGGCTAAAGTCGAACCGCCAGGCTAGACTTTAGTTCCACAACACTAAACCTATAAGTTGGGGAAATACAATGTTCCAGCAAGAAGTTACCATTACAGCTCCGAACGGTCTGCACACCCGCCCTGCTGCCCAGTTTGTAAAAGAAGCTAAGGGCTTCACTTCTGAAATTACTGTGACTTCCAACGGCAAAAGCGCCAGCGCGAAAAGCCTGTTTAAACTGCAGACTCTGGGCCTGACTCAAGGTACCGTTGTGACTATCTCCGCAGAAGGCGAAGACGAGCAAAAAGCGGTTGAACATCTGGTTAAACTGATGGCGGAACTCGAGTAATTTCCCGGGTTCTTTTAAAAATCAGTCACAAGTAAGGTAGGGTTATGATTTCAGGCATTTTAGCATCCCCGGGTATCGCTTTCGGTAAAGCTCTGCTTCTGAAAGAAGACGAAATTGTCATTGACCGGAAAAAAATTTCTGCCGACCAGGTTGATCAGGAAGTTGAACGTTTTCTGAGCGGTCGTGCCAAGGCATCAGCCCAGCTGGAAACGATCAAAACGAAAGCTGGTGAAACGTTCGGTGAAGAAAAAGAAGCCATCTTTGAAGGGCATATTATGCTGCTCGAAGATGAGGAGCTGGAGCAGGAAATCATAGCCCTGATTAAAGATAAACACATGACAGCTGACGCAGCTGCTCATGAAGTTATCGAAGGTCAGGCTTCTGCCCTGGAAGAGCTGGATGATGAATACCTGAAAGAACGTGCGGCTGACGTACGTGATATCGGTAAGCGCCTGCTGCGCAACATCCTGGGCCTGAAGATTATCGACCTGAGCGCCATTCAGGATGAAGTCATTCTGGTTGCCGCTGACCTGACGCCGTCCGAAACCGCACAGCTGAACCTGAAGAAGGTGCTGGGTTTCATCACCGACGCGGGTGGCCGTACTTCCCACACCTCTATCATGGCGCGTTCTCTGGAACTGCCTGCTATCGTGGGTACCGGTAGCGTCACCTCTCAGGTGAAAAATGACGACTATCTGATTCTGGATGCCGTAAATAATCAGGTTTACGTCAATCCAACCAACGAAGTTATTGATAAAATGCGCGCTGTTCAGGAGCAAGTGGCTTCTGAAAAAGCAGAGCTTGCTAAACTGAAAGATCTGCCAGCTATTACGCTGGACGGTCACCAGGTAGAAGTATGCGCTAACATTGGTACGGTTCGTGACGTTGAAGGTGCAGAGCGTAACGGCGCTGAAGGCGTTGGTCTGTATCGTACTGAGTTCCTATTCATGGACCGCGACGCGCTGCCCACTGAAGAAGAACAGTTTGCTGCTTACAAAGCAGTGGCTGAAGCGTGTGGCTCGCAGGCGGTTATCGTTCGTACCATGGACATCGGCGGCGACAAAGAGCTGCCATACATGAACTTCCCGAAAGAAGAGAACCCGTTCCTCGGCTGGCGCGCTATCCGTATCGCGATGGATCGTAAAGAGATCCTGCGCGATCAGCTCCGCGCTATCCTGCGTGCCTCGGCTTTCGGTAAATTGCGCATTATGTTCCCGATGATCATCTCTGTTGAAGAAGTGCGTGCACTGCGCAAAGAGATCGAAATCTACAAACAGGAACTGCGCGACGAAGGTAAAGCGTTTGACGAGTCAATTGAAATCGGCGTAATGGTGGAAACACCGGCTGCCGCAACAATTGCACGTCATTTAGCCAAAGAAGTTGATTTCTTTAGTATCGGCACCAATGATTTAACGCAGTACACTCTGGCAGTTGACCGTGGTAATGATATGATTTCACACCTTTACCAGCCAATGTCACCGTCCGTGCTGAACTTGATCAAGCAAGTTATTGATGCTTCTCATGCTGAAGGCAAATGGACTGGCATGTGTGGTGAGCTTGCTGGCGATGAACGTGCTACACTTCTGTTGCTGGGGATGGGTCTGGACGAATTCTCTATGAGCGCCATTTCTATCCCGCGCATTAAGAAGATTATCCGTAACACGAACTTCGAAGATGCGAAGGTGTTAGCAGAGCAGGCTCTTGCTCAACCGACAACGGACGAGTTAATGACGCTGGTTAACAAGTTCATTGAAGAAAAAACAATCTGCTAATCCACGAGATGCGGCCCAATTTACTGCTTAGGAGAAGATCATGGGTTTGTTCGATAAACTGAAATCTCTGGTTTCCGACGACAAGAAGGATACCGGAACTATTGAGATCATTGCTCCGCTCTCTGGCGAGATCGTCAATATCGAAGACGTGCCGGATGTCGTTTTTGCGGAAAAAATCGTTGGTGATGGTATTGCTATCAAACCAACGGGTAACAAAATGGTCGCGCCTGTAGACGGTACCATTGGTAAAATCTTTGAAACCAATCACGCGTTCTCTATCGAATCTGATAGCGGCGTTGAACTGTTCGTCCACTTCGGTATCGACACCGTTGAACTGAAAGGCGAAGGCTTCAAGCGTATTGCAGAAGAAGGTCAGCGCGTGAAAGTTGGCGATACTGTCATTGAATTTGATCTGCCGCTGCTGGAAGAGAAAGCCAAGTCTACCCTGACTCCGGTTGTTATCTCCAACATGGACGAAATCAAAGAACTGATCAAACTGCCCGGTAGCGTAACCGTGGGTGAAACCCCGGTTATCCGCATCAAGAAGTAATTCTTGCCGCAGTGAAAAATGGCGCCCATCGGCGCCATTTTTTATGCTTCCGCCAGCGGCGGCAAAATCAATTCATCGCTCTCATGCTGCTGGGTGTAGCGCATCACTTCCAGTACGCGCAACCCCGCACGGTGCACCGCATCGTTTAACGCCTTCCCTTTCAGCAAACCACTGATAAGCTGAGCACAAAACAGGTCGCCAGTCCCTTTCAGGTCGGTTTTTACCCGTGAATGGGAAATGACATTCACGCTGTCGGCACTGACCACCACCACCTGCATCTCCTGATTTTCTTCATTACCGGAGGCGCTGGTAATCACCACCCATTTTAATGTGTCTGAAAGCAGACTTTTTGCGGCAGCAATGGCACTGTCGAGATCGCGGCAATTTTTACCGGTCAGGATTTCCAGCTCAAAGATATTGGGGGTAATTCCCTGCGCCAGCGGCAGTAAATATTGTCGATACGCCTCGGGAAGGTCAGGTTTGACATAAATTCCGCTATCAATATCGCCAATCACCGGATCGACCATGATCAATAGGTCAGGATGGTCTTTGCGTAGCGCAGTCAGCCACTCGGCAAGGATTTTGATTTGCGATGCCGTTCCCATATAGCCCGTGGTTACAGCGCGCAGCTGGCGCAGCGCATCACGCTCCTGAAGCGCACGCAAATAACCGCTAAACCATTCATCCGGAATCGCACCACCGTAGAAAGTGTCATAATGCGGCGTATTGCTCAGCAATACCGTCGGCACGGCAAAAACATTCAGACCGTTCTGTTTGATAGCAGGCACGGCAATGCTGTTGCCCACGCTGCCGTAAACCACCTGCGACTGCACGGCGACGATATCCGCCTGCAGCGCCCTGCTCTTATCGTTAAACAACAACAAACTACTCATTTAATTTTTTCTCCTTGCCGATGATCCTCATCGTATTCCAACCGAAACTTTACCTGATTCTGGCAGTCAAATCGGCTATTACAAAACAAGGATAAGGTAATTCAATGAAGAAAATCATTTGTCTGGTCATTACACTACTAATGACACTCCCCGCTTACGCGAAGTTAACTGCCCATGAAGAAGCCCGCATCAACGCCATGCTGGAGGGATTATCACAGAAAAAGGATTTGATATTTGTGCGCAACGGTGATGAACATACCTGCGATGAAGCGGTTTCTCATCTGCGTCTGAAGCTCGGCAATACCCGTAACCGCATTGACACTGCCGAGCAGTTTATTGATAAGGTTGCTTCGTCGTCATCGATTACCGGGAAGCCGTATATTGTGAAGATCCCCGGTAAGAGCGATGAGAACGCACAGCCTTTTTTACATGCGCTAATTGCGCAGACGGATAAAACGGTGCCTGCGCAATAATCTTAAATCCCCGCCCCCTGGCTAAAATGCTCTTCCCCAAACACTCCGGTGGAGAGGTAGCGATCGCCACGATCGCAGATGATCGCTACCACCACCGCACCAGGGTTAGCTTTTGCCACCCGCAGTGCTCCAGCAACCGCGCCGCCTGAGCTGACGCCACAGAATATTCCTTCCCGCACCGCCAGTTCGCGCATGGTGTTTTCCGCATCGCGCTGATGAATATCCAGCACCTCATCCACCAGAGAAGCGTTGAAAATCCCCGGCAGATATTCCGCAGGCCAGCGGCGAATGCCGGGAATACTGCTGCCTTCTTCCGGCTGCAGGCCGACAATGGTCACCGGTTTGGATTGTTCGCGCATAAAGCGTGAAACGCCGGTGATAGTGCCGGTTGTTCCCATGCTGGAGACAAAATGGGTAATGCGCCCGCCGGTTTGCTGCCAGATTTCCGGCCCGGTAGTGGTGTAATGGGCGTAAGGGTTATCGGGATTATTGAACTGATCGAGCAGCTTTCCTTCGCCACGATTCGCCATCTCCAGCGCCAGATCGCGCGCACCTTCCATGCCCTGCTCTTTGGTGACAAGAATCAGTTCCGCACCATAAGCACGCATCGCCGCACGGCGTTCCTGGCTCATGTTGTCGGGCATCAGCAATTTCATGCGATAGCCTTTAAGCGCGGCAATCATTGCCAGCGCAATGCCGGTGTTACCACTGGTGGCTTCGATTAACACATCACCCGGTTTAATTTCCCCGCGCTTTTCCGCCTCGACGATCATCGAAAGTACCGCACGATCTTTCACCGAACCTGCCGGGTTATTGCCTTCCAGTTTCAACCAGACTTCACTGCCGTTATTCGGCCCCATTCGCTGCAACTTTACCAGAGGCGTATTGCCTATTGTTTGTTCTAATGTACTCACGATCTCTATCCATACGTGGTGTTGCCTGATGCGACGCTTGCGCGTCTTATCAGGTCTACAGGTTACAAACCTTGCCATTAAAAAGCCCGGATCGCGGGAAGCGCCTCCGGGCGTTTAACATTCACTCAACCTATCAGGCGCTTTGTGCGAGAGCAAGTTCCTCATCTCGGGTTTCGATACGCTCGTCGCCGTTATACAGCCGCGCATGTTGCAGACCAACGAATAAACGCTCGCCACGCTGCGGGGCATCGTCGCCATGCATCACGACCGTCAGCGGTTCGTTGTACCACCCCAGCGGCTGCACCACTAATTGGGTGTAGTGACCTTTCGGGCTGGCTTCCAGTACCTGTACCGGCAGCGGCGAATCGAGACTGGTACGGCGGCTGATATCCACTTCCCACGGGCGCAGGAAGAGATCCACCGGCCCCTGATACGCAGGCGTATACCCCAGCGGCCAGCGATGTGCGCCAACATGGAACTGCCCGCCGCGAATGGTTCCCTGCAGGCGGTTCACTTCGCCCATAAATTCGAGCACAAATCGGGTCGCTGGTTCGCGCCATACCTGGTCCGGCGCATCAGCCTGCTCGATATTGCCCTGGCTCATCACCACTACACGATCAGCTACTTCGGTCGCTTCTTCCTGGTCGTGGGTCACGAACACGCTGGTGAATTTCAGCTCTTCATGCAGTTGACGCAGCCAGCGACGCAGCTCTTTACGCACCTGCGCATCCAGCGCGCCAAACGGTTCATCAAGCAGGAGAATTTGCGGTTCAACAGCCAGCGCGCGCGCCAGCGCCACGCGCTGTTTCTGGCCGCCGGAAAGCTGTGCCGGATAACGATCCGCCAGATGCGCAAGCTGGACCATCTCCAGCAATTTTGTCACTTTCGCTTTGATGGCTGCGGCATTCGGGCGCTCGCGACGTGGCAGCACCGTCAGGCCAAAAGCGATATTGTCGAACACCGTCATATGACGGAACAGCGCGTAATGCTGGAACACGAAACCGACTTTACGATCGCGTGCGTGCAGGCGGCTCACGTCGGTACCGTGGAAGCGAATATGCCCGCTGGTTTGATGCTCCAGCCCGGCAATAATGCGCAGCAGCGTGGTTTTTCCGGAACCGGACGGCCCCAGCAGCGCGACCATCTGACCAGAAGGAATATCCAGTGAGATATCGTTCAGCACCTGGGTGCGACCAAACGACTTCTTAATATTGGCAATCTCAATGCTCATGATGCTCCTCCTGCTGCGCGCGTTTTTCCTGATTCTCCAGACGCCACTGCAACATACTCTTTAAAAACAGGGTGATAATCGCCATCAGCGTCAACAGCGCGGCGGCGGTAAAGGAGCCGACGGTGTTGTAGTCCTGCTCCAGCAATTCAATCTGTAACGGCAGCGAAAGTGTTTCGCCGCGAATCGAGCCGGAAACCACCGACACCGCACCAAACTCGCCAATCGCGCGGGCGTTGGTTAGCACCACACCATACAGCAGCGCCCAGCGAATGTTCGGCAATGTGACGCGACGGAACATCTGCCAGCCAGACGCGCCAAGCAAAATCGCCGCTTCGTCTTCCTGGCTGCCCTGGCTTAACATCACCGGCACCAGCTCGCGCACCACAAAAGGACAGGTCACAAAGATGGTGACCAGCACCATTCCCGGCCAGGAGAACATAATCTGCAAATTATGTTCATCCAGCCAGCCGCCCAGCGGACCGTTAGAGCCGTAGAACAGCAGATACACCAGACCGGCAACCACCGGCGATACGGCAAACGGAATGTCCAGTAGCGTCAGCAGTAACTGGCGTCCGGGGAAGTTAAAGCGCGTTACCAGCCACGCCAGCAGAATGCCGAACACCAGGTTCACCGGTACGGCAATCAGCGCAATCATCACCGTCAGCCAAATGGCGTGCAGCATGTCCGGATCGGCCAGATTCTGTAAAACCGGCATCAGCCCTTTGCTGAACGCCTGTACGAAGATATAAATCATCGGCACCAGCAGGATGAACGCCGATACCAGCATCCCGATGCCAATCAGAAACCATTTGCCCCAGTTAATCGGGCGCGCGTCATAACGCTTCAATTGGGTAACTTCCGCCATTAATGACCTACCACACGCCGACCAAAGCGACTTTGCAGAGTGTTAATTGAGAACAGCAGCAGCAGGGATACCGCGAGGATCACCGAAGCAATCGCGCTCGCCGCCGGGTAATCAAACTCCTGCAAGCGCACAAAAATCATCAGCGACGTCACTTCCGTCTTCCAGGCGATGTTCCCGGCGATAAATATCACCGCGCCAAACTCACCAAGACTACGGGTAAACGACAACGCCACGCCCGCCACCAGCGCTGGAGAAAGTTCCGGCAGCACCACTTTGCAGAAACTCTGCCAGCGCGTTGCACCAAGCGTTTCCGCCGCTTCTTCATATTCTGGGCCTAACTCTTCCAGCACCGGCTGCACGGTACGCACCACAAACGGAATGCTGGTAAAGGCCATCGCCACCGCAATACCAAGCCAGGTATAGGTGACTTTGATATCAAACTTCGCCAGCCATTCACCGTAAAAACCGTTTACGGAAAAGAGCGAGGCCAGCGTTAAACCGGCGACTGCCGTTGGCAGCGCAAAGGGTAAATCCATCAGCGCATCAAGCAGCGTGCGGCCCGGAAAGCGATAACGTGTTAAAATCCACGCCATCAGCAGACCGAAAACGCCGTTAAAAATCGATGCCACAAACGCCGACAGCAGCGTCACTTTGTAGGCCGCGACCACTTGTGGGTTGGTGATCACCTCCCAGTACTGCGCCCAGCTCATCTGAGCCAGCTGCATCACCAGCGCGGAGAGCGGCAGCAGCAAAATCAGGCACACAAACAGCAGACTGGTGCCGAGGCTTAAGGTAAAGCCCGGCAGCACGCGTCTTGATGAAACTGCAAACATCAGTTACGCCCCGCCGCTAACAGCTTGTCTAACTCGCCGCCGCTGGTGAAGTGGGTTTTCATCACTTCCGGCCAGGAGCCAAATTTGTCTTCCACGCGGAACAGCTCGGTCTGCGGGAATTTATCTTTCAGTTTGTCCATGACTTCCGGGTTATTTACGCGGTAGTAATAGTCGGTGATGATGGTCTGCGCCTGCGGGCTGTAGAGCCAGTTCAGGTAGGCTTTTGCTGCTTTTTCCGTACCGTTGGCCTGCACGTTTTTATCGACCCACGCCACCGGGAATTCCGCCAGAATGTTGGTTTTCGGAATCACCACTTCAAAGCCTTGCGCTTCATACTGTTTACGGATGTTGTTCACTTCCGACTCGAAGCTGATCAGTACATCGCCCAGGCCGCGCTCGGCAAAAGTGGTGGTCGCGCCACGACCGCCAGTATCGAACACTTCAACGTTTTTCAGGAACTGGGTCATAAACTGTTCGGTTTTGGCTTTGTCGCCACCGTCAGCTTTATCCGCTGCACCCCATGCCGCCAGATAGGTATAACGCGCGTTACCCGACGTTTTCGGGTTCGGGAAAATCAGCTTCACGTCGGAGCGCACCAGGTCGTTCCAGTCGTGGATATTCTTCGGGTTGCCCTTACGCACCAGGAAGCCCATGGTGGAGTAGAACGGCGAGCTATTATTCGGCAGGCGCGACTGCCAGTCAGCCGGGATCAGCTTGCCTTTGTCGTGCAGAATTTGTACGTCGGTCACCTGGTTATAAGTGACAACGTCGGTTTTTAAGCCCTGCAAAATTGCCAGCGCCTGTTTTGATGACCCGGCATGAGATTGTTTTATCGTCAGTTTGTCGCCGCCGTTATCTTTTGCCCATTGCTGTTCAAACGGCGGATTCAGGGCGGCAAACAGCTCGCGGGAGACGTCATAAGAACTGTTCAGCAGTTCCGTTGCCTGTACATGGCCCGCCAGCAGCAGAGAAGCGACCAGCGCGAGTGAGTTCTTTTTCAGTAAGTTAACGGCCATTGCGCACCCTTATAAATTTAATGACTTTCTAATAGCCATCATATTTATAACGGACGTGAAAGGAGTAACGGTTTTATATACCGTTTGGTGATTTGGAAGTTAAAAAGGGAATAAGAACTTGGTTCAACAGGCGTAATTGTTGCAGGCAGTTTGGACACGGACAGCGCGGAGAAACCGGAGCGTACACATAGTACGTGAGTATTTCGAGCACTGCCCGGGGCCAAAATGACAAATAAAATAGCCTGGTGAACTTAGTTCAAGACGAAATCCTCCCCACACATGCAGGGAGGAAACAGAGGTGAATCAGATACCGACGCTAACCGTCTCCGGCAGTGTGCTGCCGCCATCAATCACATTCTGTGTACCGGTTAAATAGCTGGATTCATCCGATGCGAGGAAGGCCGCCAGTTCGCCGACTTCCAGCGGATCGGCGAGGCGACGCATCGGGATTGCTTTCGCCATTTCAGTCAGCACCGACTCTGGATCTTCCAGGTTCGACTGGCGGGCAATGCTTTCCGCCATTGGTGTGCGCACGTATCCCGGGCAAATGGCGTTAACGCGAATACCAGACTGCGCGTACTCCACCGCCAGCGATTTTGTCAGGCCAACAATCGCCGCTTTCGTTAAGGCGTACGCCGTTTCGCCAGGATCGGCCACCATATCACCAGTGACTGAAGACATCATCACAATGCGACCATCTTTGCGCGCAATCATCTCCGGCAGCACCGCCTTCGTGACGTTCCATACGCCTTTAATATTGATATCAATATGGAAATCGCGATCGTCATCGCTCATATCGAGGAAACTGCCCAGACGACAAACGCCTGCGTTATTCACCAGGATATCAATGCGCCCTTCTTTTTCCTTCGCGCGTTTGATAGCTGCGGCTACCGACGCCGGGTCACGCACATCGGCGACAACCGCCGTACAGCGATGACCACGACCACACAGTTCGTCCGCCAGCTTTTCGATCTCAGGGGAGATATCCAGCAAGATTAGGTTCGCGCCATGACGTGCAAAAGTTCTGGCAATTCCTTCGCCAATTCCCTGCAATGCGCCCGTAATCAGTGCTGTCTTGCCCGTGAGTTTACCCATTTTAATGCTCTCCTTGTTAATACAGAGCGTTACACTCCATTCCCTCTGAAAATACAGGATAAACAAAATATTGCTGCGGATCAGCTCACTAATTCAGGAAAATCTCAATCCAGTCGCTGCTTTATGCATCATTTCAGGCGTTGTGTTAGCTCACTGCTGCGCTGAATCATTTTCAATGACGCCACATCATTGAGTTGCACAAGACCAACAAACAGTAAATCGGTAACAGAATTTTGCGCCGTGCGGGTAGACATCGACGAGCTACGCCATTCGGTTTCACCGGAAACGGTATCGAGCGTGAAATGCGCCAGCCGCCGCAGCGGAGAGTCAGCCAGAGAAGTAATGGCAATCACCGTTGCCCCCTGCTTTCGTGCCGCTTCTGCGCACAAGACAATCTCTTTTTTACTGCCGCTGTAAGAGATAGCGATTTGTACATCGCCTTTTTTCAACGCCTGGGAAACGGTGGCTTGTACGTGCGTGTCGGCTTCGCAGGCCACGCGATAGCCAATTTTCATCAGTTTGAACGACAGATCGCGCCCCACCAGCGCCGATCCGCCCAGGCCCGTTATCTGGATAAACGGTGCTTTACTGATGACCTCAATGATTTTTTGCAGCCGCGCGTAGTCGAACAACGCACAGGTTTGCTCCAGCGCCAGCTCTTTTTCGCGATTCAATTTGCGGGCAATCACTTCCAGCGAATCATCACTGGTAATCGAACTGTGCAGGTGCAGCGCCGTGGTATTCGTTTTCTCCCGGCTGGCACTGTATTCGCCTATTAACGCCATACGCAATTCAGTAAATCCTTGCGCGCCGAGTTTTTGGGCAAATTTCACTATGCTCGACTGGCTAATGCCGAGCTGTTTCGCCATCTGCCGTGAAGAAACGGATTGCAGCTCACTCACGTTGGCCTGCAGAAAGTCAGCGATTTTTTGCTCGTTTTCGGTGAATTCACTCCCCGCATTGCTTATTTTCGTCAGGTACAACATCTTCCACTCTCCTGGGCTGGCAGCATAAATTCCGCTTAAGTTCTTATGACGCTCTTCACACTCTGCGAGTGTAGACTCAATGATTCCTTTAAGTCTGTCAATTCAGGATATATGATTCCATACATCTGCAATTATTTGATCGTAAATAGTAAGGTCACCACCGATGCAACTTGAAAAGATGATTACTGAAGGCTCGAACGCCGCCTCGGCTGAAATTGACCGCGTATCAACGCTGGAAATGTGCCGGATTATCAACGATGAAGATAAAACCGTACCGCTTGCCGTTGAGCGCGTACTGCCGGATATCGCCGCGGCGATCGATGTTATCCACGCCCAGGTAAGCGGCGGCGGGCGTCTGATTTACCTCGGTGCGGGAACATCCGGTCGTCTGGGGATTCTGGATGCCAGCGAATGTCCGCCCACCTACGGCGTGAAACCGGGTCTGGTGGTTGGTTTGATTGCTGGCGGCGAATATGCCATTCAGCACGCGGTGGAAGGCGCGGAAGATAGCCGGGAAGGCGGTGTTAATGATCTGAAAAATATTAATTTAACGGCACAGGATGTGGTGGTTGGCATTGCTGCCAGCGGTCGCACGCCGTATGTGATTGCCGGACTGGAATACGCACGCCAGCTCGGCTGCCGCACAGTGGGAATTTCCTGTAATCCGGGGAGCGCCGTTTCAACCACCGCTGAGTTTGCCATTACACCGATTGTAGGTGCCGAAGTTGTTACCGGTTCTTCGCGGATGAAAGCAGGTACAGCGCAGAAACTGGTGCTCAATATGCTTTCCACCGGGCTGATGATTAAATCCGGCAAAGTGTTCGGCAACCTTATGGTCGATGTGGTCGCCACCAACGAAAAACTGCATGTGCGCCAGGTCAATATCGTTAAAAACGCCACCGGATGTAATGCCGAACAAGCGGAAGCGGCGTTAATTGCCTGCGAGCGCAACTGTAAAACGGCCATTGTGATGGTGCTGAAAAATCTCGATGCCGCAGAAGCTAAAAAACGCCTGGATCAACACGGCGGCTTTATTCGTCAGGTTTTAGACAAGGAATAACCCATGGCCAAAGAGATCAGCAGTGAACTTCTGAACACCATTCTTACCCGTGTCGGCGGACCGGGAAATATCGCCAGTTGTGGTAACTGTATGACGCGCCTGCATCTGGGTGTACATGACAGTTCACTGGTTGATCCCAATATCAAAACGCTGGAAGGCGTGAAGAGCGTCATTTTGACCAGCGACCAGGTGCAGGTCGTTTTTGGACCTGGTAAAGCGCATCGTGCCGCAAAAGCGATGAGCGAGCTGCTGGGCGAGGCACCGGTACAGGATGCCGCAGAAATCGCCGCCCAGAACAAACGTCAGTTAAAAGCCAAACAAACCTCCGGCGTGCAACAATTTCTCGCCAAATTCGCCACCATCTTCACGCCGCTGATCCCCGGTTTTATTGCCGCCGGTCTGCTGCTGGGGATAGCGACGTTAATTGCCACGGTGATGCACGTTCCGGCAGATGCTCAGGGCACGCTACCCGACGCGCTGAATTTTATGAAGGTGTTCAGCAAAGGTTTGTTCACCTTCCTGGTGATTCTGGTGGGCTATAACGCCGCCCAGGCATTTGGCGGCACGGGCGTCAATGGCGCAATTATTGCCGCACTCTTTTTGCTCGGTTATAACCCCGCTGCAACCACCGGTTACTACGCCGGTTTTCACGATTTCTTTGGTCTGCCCATCGATCTGCGCGGCAATATTATCGGCGTGCTGATTGCCGCGTGGGCCTGCGCCCGCATTGAAGGCATGGTGCGCCGCTTTATGCCGGACGATCTCGACATGCTGCTGACCTCGTTAATCACCCTGCTGATCACCGCTACGCTTGCGTACCTGATCATTATGCCGCTGGGTGGCTGGTTATTCGAAGGTATGTCATGGCTGTTTATGCACCTGAACAGTAATCCGTTCGGTTGTGCGGTTTTAGCCGGGCTGTTCCTGATCGCCGTGGTATTTGGCGTGCATCAGGGCTTTATTCCTGTTTACCTCGCGTTAATGGACAGCTAGGGATTCAACAGCTTATTTCCCATCCTTTCAATGGCAGGCGCGGGCCAGGTGGGCGCGGCGCTGGCACTCTACTGGCGGTCGCAACCGCACAGTGCGCTACGCAGTCAGGTACGCGGGGCGATTATTCCCGGCCTGCTGGGCGTTGGTGAACCGCTGATTTACGGTGTCACCCTGCCCCGCATGAAGCCGTTTGTCACCGCCTGTTTAGGCGGTGCGGCGGGCGGTTTGTTTATCGGCCTGATAGCCTAGTGGGGTCTGCCGATGGGCTTAAACAGCGCCTTTGGGCCGTCTGGTCTGGTAGCGCTGCCGCTGATGACTTCCGCACAAGGCATCCTTCCGGCCATGGCGGTTTATGCTGGCGGGATTCTGGTGGCATGGGTTTGCGGGTTTATTTTCACCACGCTCTTTGGCTGCCGTAACGTCAATCTGGACTGATATCATGAAACGGACAATGCTCTATCTTTCTCTGCTGGCTGTTAGTTGTAGCGTCAGCGCCGCAAAATACCCTGTTCTGACAGAAAGCTCGCCAGAGAAAGCAGGGTTTAACGTCAAACGGCTTAACCAGATGGATCGCTGGATTAGCCAGCAAGTTGATGCCGGTTATCCCGGCGTAAACCTGCTGATCATTAAAGATAATCAGATTGTGTATCGCAAAGCCTGGGGAGCGGCGAAAAAGTACGATGGCAGCGTGTTGATGGAACAGCCTGTCAAAGCCACCACCGGGACGCTGTATGACCTGGCCTCAAACACCAAAATGTACGCCACGAACTTCGCGCTGCAAAAGCTGATGAGCGAAGGCAAACTGCATCCTGACGATCGGATTGCGAAATATATTCCGGGGTTTGCCGATAGTCCAAATGACACCATTAAAGGCAAAAACACCCTGCGGATTTCGGTAATGACTCCAACTTATTGATAGTGTTTTATGTTCAGATAATGCCCGATGACTTTGTCATGCAGCTCCACCGATTTTGAGAACGACAGCGACTTCCGTCCCAGCCGTGCCAGGTGCTGCCTCAGATTCAGGTTATGCCGCTCAATTCGCTGCGTATATCGCTTGCTGATTACGTGCAGCTTTCCCTTCAGGCGGGATTCATACAGTGGCCAGCCATCCGTCATCCATATCACCACGTCAAAGGGTGACAGCAAGCTCATAAGACGCCCCAGCGTCGCCATAGTGCGTTCACCGAATACGTGCGCAACAACCGTCTTCCGGAGCCTGTCATACGCGTAAAACAGCCAGCGCTG